>CAYYEK010000058.1:0-6882 GCA_964470855.1 uncultured Candidatus Saccharibacteria bacterium | reverse complement strand
TACGACCAAACAAGAAGGCAGAGCTCTTTTAAATTTAAAAGAGTCGAATGCCCTGTCGTTCAAGACCCTGACTGGCCATCAGACCCTGGAAGGGAGCCTGTCGAAGGGTGATCATTACTTCTCCTTTGTTTTGCGGGGAAAATTGCGACGAGCCTCGGTAGCTCAGTGGTAGAGCGAGGGCCTGAAGAGCCCTGCGTCGTCAGTTCGATTCTGACCCGAGGCACCATTCGACTCGTATCTCCTAAAAACCCAGATACTCGCTCATGGTCTACGACCAAACAAGAAGGCAGAGCTCTTTTAAATTTAAAAGAGTCGAATGCCCTGAGCCTGTCGAAGGGCAATGGTTTGTGTACTTACTTGAGTGTATCGACAATAGCTTATACTGTGGCTCTACAGATAACCTAGCTCGACGTATACTTGAACACAACAAAGGAACTGCTGCCCTCTGGACTAAAATGAGAAGACCACTACAACTGGTTTATTATGAAGAATGGGACACCTTAACAGGGGCAAGAAGGCGAGAATTGCAAATAAAAGGCTGGGTCCAGACTAAAAAAGTCAACCTGATTATCGGAAAATGGATCAAATCCTAAACAAAGAATTATGATCCGCCAGCCGGCGGAATAAGTCCTAAACTGCAGATTTCAGAGGATCTGGTTTCGCAAAACGAAGAAAGCACTAAGCTCTTAATTTTAAAGATTTATATTTTGGAAATTTGATATTGTTTAGAGTTTAGATATTAGAATTTAGAAATTATTTTTAGCGAAGCTTAAAAATTAGCGGCTATGGTTCAATGGTAGAACTCCTCCTTGCCATGGAGGGGATACGGGTTCGATTCCCGTTAGCCGCTCCACGAAAGCACCTTTTAAATTGAGGTGCTTTTTGTTAGACTATTAGCAAGAATGAAACCATATTGCCAGAGTAATAATGGCGAAGTCAAAGCTGGATTTAATTTATTATTTTAATTACCATCACCAAAGTACTACTTATGACAGAAGATCCGCCTCAATTAGAACAAGAAAAATTAGAACGGTATAAAACAGTATTTGGAGACTTTTGCGAGTTGCTGAGAGTTAATCCTAATATACGATTTATTACCTATGGGATAGGCAATATTACTGGAAATCCTAATGGCGATGGTGGCGGAAGAAAGGGATTCTACCACGAGACTGGTTCAAACCAACTAGTTAGGTACGACGGCCCTCTTACTTTTCTCGACAGAGATGTCCTTGATAAACACGGCCAAAGATTACCAAACTACCAAAAACAGCCCATTATTTTTGAACTCAGCGATAGAATTATTTCAGGATTTTTAGAAAATGTACGGGGAGACAAAACTTCCAGCCTCTATAACGATACGAGAGGTGGCAACCGTTTCTTTGCTGGAACAGAAGGAATGGTTGGGAACAGTTTATACACCTCCGAACAGCTAGGCACCCTATACGAAATATTAGAGATACAAACTCAAGACCCTGACACTTTTATACAAATGATGGAGGCCTTGTGTATGAAATATATCCCTCGATACTACGCGGAATTAAAACGAATTGAGCAAAAACATCTACAGGGCATTTTTGACTGAAACTTCAAAAAGTGGTCGCCCTAGCCACTAAACCTATAGAAAATTTACCCCACCACCACAGTTCTAACATCCATAACCAATGAGCTCCATATGAAGAACCACTCCTTAACGGAGTGGTTTTTCTATATTGATGAGGGACAAGGAACCTTTCCCGCTGCGCCCTGTAGAGATGCGAAGCATATTCTACTAGGGCTAGCCGCTCCACTAAAACAGTCCACTTTAAGTGGACTGTTATGTGGCAAGGCTGGTGGGAACCATCCTGTTTACCCGACACCGAATGGTCGTCGGGGCTAGTCCAGAGCGAGCCTGCGAGCCGAAGGGCCTGTCCTGAGCTTGTCGGAGGGCTCCACGAAAGCACCTTTTAAATAAAGGTGGTACTTATTAGACCTCAAATATACGTCTTAAAAGTCTTAACTTAAACTACAAAAATTAACCCAGTTAGTCCATGCTGATACCAGTAAAAAAATACAGTGTAGCTTTGAAACATGGCAAATGAGTGTCAAATAGTCATTATTAACCCCGACCACGGCCACCAAGTACTGCGCACAGCCAGATGTCCTCAAAATTTCGCCCAGCACGACTTGAGTTAAGCTTAAGATTTTCATGCTGATGTGCATATTTCAAAAACTAGCTCAATCCCTAGGGCTAGTTCTATTGTTCTGTTATAACATTTATCAATCTGTTAAAATGTAGTTACTATGATAGAAAAATCAAAATATCCGTACGAAATAACTAAAATGCGTTCTGATCTTGCTGTTGAGCTTGTTGGTATTCGCAAACAGCGCGACGCAAAAAGAAAAGAGAGCAAAACTATTAAATCAAAACTTTTTAAATTTAGTGGGGCAAGTGGAGGTTCAAAGAAGCTCGCACTTGAGGCCGACAAGTTGCAACGCGACACACGTAAAAAATTATCACACCGTAAGGCAATAATTGCGGATAGAGAAGAAGAGATCAAATTTTCACACCGCCTTGAGGAAATACTAGAGACAATAGAATCGCTTGATAAATTTCGCTATGCGAAGGAGTTAGATGAGTCTGGCGCAACGGCTTACCTGAACAAAATAGTTGCGAATAAAAGTGTATTCGAACAAAGCTTAAACTCGGAAGACCGTACTCACAATTATGCTTACGAGTCTGCTAAAGCTCTTAATAAGTTAGCTGATTTGGGGGGCATTAATGTGTACTTGTACCCAGACCTCAAAAATCAATATTTTAACGCATCTACCTTTGCACTAGCCGTGATCACTGAGCAGCTACCTGCTATCGAATCGCAAATAAATGAAGATAGTTTATTCGCTAAACAGGAATTTATAAGTTTAATAAATAAATTAATAATATATGGTGACGGTAAATCGAATGGTGCTGCCGTGGCCACTCTTACAAAACACCTAGATACACTACAGAACTTATTAGAAGCTGATGAATATAATTATGACTGGGTTGCTTTAGACAGTCTGGATTTAATTTTTGGACATGGAAATGACGAGCAACGAGAGAAAGCAAAAAAAACAGCTACCTCACTGTTAGACCGGTCATATAACCAAAAAAATAATGCATACTCACTGATTGGACGGTTATGCGACAGCCGGTATCCAGCCTCAATCAAAGCAGGGGAAGCCTTATTAAAAATGGTACTAGATAAATATAGTTTGGATAGCGAGAAGGCACTGCGTGCTTGGTTCCAAGACGGACGTTCTGCAAAAGATAGTATATGTGCTAACTTAACCACCATAAAAGAGTTAGAATCTAAAAAACCAGGCGTCACAAATTTTTTACGCGAAAAATTTGGAATACTAGATTTCCGCCGCTACCCCCATGATGTACTTATAAGCCAATCTGAAGAATTTGAAAATATCGATGTTCCATATGGAGTAGTTATTTTTCCCAGAAGCGATTGGAATGGTTCATTCAGTGGAGACGTGCACTTGTTCAAGAGTTTACATCAACAACTACAAGGCAAATACGCACTCCGAGTATTTGAATGTGAGACCAAGCAAGACATTGCGCGAATGTTAATAAAATTACATAAAAAATATAATGCTGAAAAAAATGAAAATAAAAAAATTTCATTCGCCATAATAGGTGGACATGGCACTCCAAACAATATACAGTTTGGGTCTGGTGAAGAACGATATGCGCTCAACATTGACGACTTACTAGCTAAAGGTGCACAGAGAACGAGCGAGTATCTAAAAAAGGATGCTACGATTATTCTCCTCTCCTGTTCCACTGGAGCCAACGAAGGTATTGGACAAAGATTGTCTGAAAAATTAGGACTCAAAGTTATAGCCCCAGCCGAACCAACAAATATTAAGCAAATTACTGCGACTATTGAAGAAAATAGAATTAACTTTTCTGTAAGTTATACCAATGGCGAAAGAAACATGTTCAAAAATGGAAAGAAAATGATAGACGCATAGTTAATTACTGCACAAAACTATACTAAATATTTAACATTCTCCAACGCTCTAAAGGTAACTGAATTAAATAGTGTGACATGAGGTGAGATACAAAATTTGACACTGATAATAGCAGCACTTAAAGGAAAGTTGAGGTTATAAAATAGTCCTACTACATCTGCCCAATGGGCCTAACACTAACCATAATCTCGCTCCAAAAATATGACCCCACCTTACAAGGTGAGGTTATATTTTTTGGTAGGAGATGCGGGAGCTATCCCCTCGAAGATCCCGACCGCCCGCGTCGAGGTTACCCGCCTGTGTCCTGAGCGAGGCTGCGAGTCGAAGGGCCTGTCCTGAGCTTGTCGAAGGGCTCCACGAAAGCACCTTTTAAATTGGGGTGTTTTTTGTTAAACTCCTAGCAAGCATAAAACTAAGTTTATGATATGAAAACTCTCTCTGGAAAAGAAATATCTAAAATTGGGATTGGTAGTTATGGAATTGGTGGACGAGGACACAGAGATGTTGAGCTTACAGAAAAATTACCCGATACCAACTACATAGACGCACTAGCCTATCAGCTCGAGCTAGGTTTCAATTTTACGGAAATTTCTCTGGGCTATGGCCATGGAAACAGTTTAAAACTGTTCACACAAGCTTTAGATAGATGCTGTGTAGATAGAGAGGATGTTATTCTAACCAACGCTTTTTACCCACGTGACTTGGAGTCCATAAACACAATACTAGAAGATTTGGAAGAATTTTATAGAATCATGGAAACGGATTACGCCGACTCTACACTTGTCACACAGTCACTAATAAGGCGTTTTGGAGCAGATAGAATATATCCCATTCTGCATGAATTGTTACGCAGCAATAGAACAAGATATGTAAGTCTTTCCAATGGAAACCCTACTGGGATAAAAAGCTTTATAACTGAGTTTGGTGATAAAGTTTTTGCTCACGAGGGACACTTAAGTTTTGAAGTAAGAACCCTTCAGGAAAATGGTGTTCTAGACCTGTGTGACAAAGAAAATATCACGAATATTATTTGGCGCCCTCTAAGACGCAACAAAACCGCGGGGCTTGGTTGGGACTTGCTAAAAGGACTTAAAAGAAAATACGAAAAAACAGAAAATCAAGTCATACTAAACTGGATGACACATCTTGGCTACCACCCCATGGTTATGTCTGCAAATACAGAACACATTAAAGGTAACTTCGAAGCAACCAAGTTTAATATGGAAGCCGAAGATTACCAAAATATGACCAACTTCCGTCCACCTGGATACACGCCACCCGAAGTTGACTGGGAAGACGAAAAAACCATAGTTAGTTTAATAACTGTTATAAATGACTTCAAGCATAAGCCTCCTTCGAACAACCAAGCGTAGCATTTCTAACATCCATAACCAATGAGCTCCACTAAAACAACCCACATAAAGTGGGCTGTTTTTTAATAGGCTTTACTTTACACCCAACTCCTTAGCAATGGCCTGCTTGATAAGAGTTTGGTAGGGGATATCCAGCTTGTTGGCTTGAATTTTTAGGCCTGAAACCATATAGGAGGGAAGGCGTATAGATATGGAAGTGGAGGTGGGTTTGAGATTTGGAAACCTCACCCGAACAAAGTCACCAGGGTCATAGTACTTGGTCAAGTCAAACTTATCCCAAAACTCTCTTTCTTCGTCTTCGTCTTTAAATTTAGGCAGTACGAGTTTCTTTTTCATAGAATGTTATCTCTTTCTTGTGCATGCTTCTGGCGGAAATAACACGCACCTTACGCTTTCTCATGGTGTAAACTATAAATAAATACCTGTCTTTTTTGGTTTTGCTGATAAGTATATAGCGATCTTCTGGTCCAGAGTGGAGTTCGTCAGGCTGGGTAAACACTAAGTTAGCCATAAAAGCCTCTTCGCACTCTTCTACGCTTACTCTGTGCTTTTGCCAAATCTTTTCTTTGTTCGCCTCGTCCCAGTCAAATTCAATGGGCTCTGGGATGTCCACAATATGCTGCATGTATCTATTGTATATGAATTCCGCTACACTGTCAATTCGCGGTTATGATGAGACCGTGCTACATTTTTAAAATATTGGAAACCCGGATCTAACCAATTTACCTCGCAGAGCTAAATGCTTCTAGTATATACTTTAAAAACCAACTTTTTGGCGACCACATGCCTGATAAGGGTTTGGTAGTGGATGCTGTTATCCATAATTTAAGTTCGCTATACTTATACTAACTACATTAACCATAAACCACATGAAGCCTCAAATTTTAAAACAAAGCCTTGCCACACTGTTCATAATCCTTGGTGTTTTGGGGTTATCGTTTGCAGCCAATTTACTTTACGATAAACCATCGTACTCTGCCATGGAAGCATTTTTTCATGATGCCTTATACTTAGCAGTATATCTGGGTGGCGCGTTGCTTGTTATAAAAGTTTGGAAAACCAAGTAGCATCAAGCTAACTACTCTAACTTGCGCCTTATTAAGGTACTCTTTAAAAGCCTTAGTATTATAATTGTTTCATGTTTAGCAGCACTCTGGATAATCAACTCGCCTATACAATTAATGCTAATAATCTATTGACACATATATCCTATAAGATATATACTGTTTAAAATGTATGGATAAATATAAGGTTGTATATTTTACAGATATCGATACAGGCCACAACCCTGTAAGTGAATACATAGTCCGGGCTTCCATGAAAGATCAAGCCAAGATATTTAAATATATCGAGTTTTTAAGGGAATCCAACGGAATACTCGACGAACCTTACTCCAAGCACATTCGCGGTAAGTTACGGGAGCTAAGGGTAGACTTTGCAAGGGATAGACACAGAATTTTTTACTTTACTTTTGTTGGCCGCAAGATTATTTTACTCCACGCGTTTC
>CAYYEK010000057.1:0-6891 GCA_964470855.1 uncultured Candidatus Saccharibacteria bacterium | reverse complement strand
CTTTGGATGAGCCATACGCGCTACTGAAACTTCCTAGTGGTGAAATTAGAAAAGTAAAATCCTCTTGTGCGGCAAGTGTTGGCCAGTTGTCTAATCCAGACCATATGAATGTTCGGTTGGGCAAAGCTGGCAGAAAAAGGCATAGAGGCATCCGTCCAACAGTGCGCGGTAAAGTTATGAACCCAGTAGATCATCCTCACGGAGGAGGAGAAGGCGTTAACCCGATCGGTTTGGATTATCCTAAGACTCCTTGGGGAAAACATGCTTTAGGGGTGAAAACCAGACGGTTGAAGAAAGGGTCATCTACCTTTATCCTCAAGCGCAGGGGAGGAAAGTAGCTAGTCTTGTGCTTTTTAAAACATCTCTAGTATTCAGATCTTATAAAGGGTTAGTAATCTTAAAATAGTAAATGTTTTTGTAGAAAAGATTTATGTCCAGATCTCTAAAAAAAGGTCCATTTACCGATCCGAAACTCGTAAAAAAAGTTTTGGCGGCTTCCCGAGGGGCGGTCATCAAGACTTGGTCAAGGGATTCAACCATCCTTCCGGAAATGGTAGGTCTGACTTTCCAGGTACATAACGGTAAAACTTTTATAGATGTTTATGTAACGGAAAATATGGTTGGGCATAAGCTGGGTGAGTTTGCACTAACCCGTAAGTTCCACCGTCACGGAGGTAAGATGGCAAAAGAGCAGGAAGCGGCAGCCCAGGCTTCTGAAAAGGCTAAGATGCAGACAGCCAAGGCGGCTCCGGCTAAGAAGTAAAGTTAACGCAACATTTATGGCAAAAGAGCAAGACAAGGCCACAATTAAAGAGCAGGTAGTCAAAGCTTCCGCAAGAAATTTACGGATAGCTCCGAGGAAGTTGCGTTTGATGACTAACCTAGTGCAGCGAATGCCTGTTGCAGATGCTTTGGTGCAACTACAGTTCCAAAACAAGAAGGCAGCCCCCTTAGTAGATAAATTACTCAGGTCTGCGATTGCTAACGCGGTTAACAACTTTTCTCTGAAAGCAGAGGACTTATATGTAGAGAGCTTGACCTGCGATCAAGGCCCGGTGATGATGCGTTATATGCCCAGAGCTCGTGGTAGTGCTTCGCCTATCCGACGGAAAACATCCCACCTCAATGTAGTGCTCATAAGCCGCCCGAGCAAAAAAGCCAAGGCTAGAGGTTTGAAGATACTAGGAATTAAGAAATCGGAAGCAGAAAAGAAGAGTCTAGAAAAAAGCTCTCCTGAAACCTCTCAGCTGGACTCCTCGAAACCTACAGCTCCGCTTACACCTAAATCCAGTGAGAAAATTAAGGGCAATACAGTACAGCAGAAGCGCAGACTCTTTAACAGGCGAACAGGTGAATAAGCCAAATCATCCAGTTTAAAAACTTGCAACTATCGGCCAACGACTTTTATAAAAACTTACAACTAATCTATGGGTCATAAAGTCAATCCAACTAGCTTTCGTCTACAGATAACAGACACTTGGAAATCCAAGTGGTTTTCTCGTGGAAATTTTTCAGGTTTTTTGGAAGAGGATTTTCATATCCGAGAGTTTTTATCTAAGGAGCTGAAAAAAGCAGGTTTGGTGAGGGTGGATATAGAAAGAAACACTAGTGGAGAAGTGACTGTGACCATTTTGACTACAAAGCCTGGCATGATTATAGGTAAAGGCGGAGCAGGTATAGAAGATTTGAAGAAAAAGATGGCTAAAAAATTGAAGCTTAAAACTAGCATCAAGTTAAATATAGAAGATGTTAAAGACATAAACATGCATGCTCAGGTTGTAGCCAACCAGATAGTGGAACAACTGGAAAAGCGCGCGGCTTTCCGCAGACTGATGAAACAGGCGGTAGAACAAGTTATGACATCTGGGGCGAAAGGCGTACGAGTGGCTATCGGTGGCCGTTTAAATGGGGCGGAAATCGCACGTACGGAACATATCTCCAGCGGCACTATTCCTTTGCATACCTTACGAGCCAATGTTGATTTTGCCAGAAGCACAGCCTATACCACTTATGGTACGCTAGGCGTAAAAGTGTGGATCTATAAGGGTGATGTGTTTAAGGAACAGCACAAAGTTTAAGCCTACGTAAATTTCAATTAATTACCTATTTCAAGAGAGCTTTCTATGTTACTTCCAAAAAAATTAAAACATCGCAAACAGCATCGCCAAGACGCGAGAGGAATGGCAGTCTCAGGCAGTCATATCGCTTTCGGTAGCTTTGCCTTAAAAGCGCTAGAGTCCGGATGGGTTTCTGCAAGGCAGATTGAGGCGGCTAGAAGGGCTATGACTAGAAGCATTATGCGTGGCGGGAAGATTTGGATCCGCATGTTTCCAGACAAGCCTATCACCAACCACGGTAATGAATCAGTAATGGGATCCGGAAAGGGTGCGGTAGACCATTTTGTATGCGTGGTGAAGCGAGGCAAGATTTTGTTTGAGATGGACGGGGTAACTGAAAGCCAAGCCAGGGAAGCTATGCGTTTGGCAGCACATAAGCTACCGGTGAAAACGAATTTTATAATTAAAGCCTAAGGAAGGAAGTCAAGAGAAGTATGAAAGCAACAGACTTGAAAAATTTGACTTTCGAGCAGCTTAAAGCGGAAGAGATAAAGGTCCGTGACGAGTTGGCGAACCTTGGTTTGAAGACCCGCGGTGGACAGCAGAAAAATGTTCGAGCCCAAAAAGCACTGCGCAAAACTTTGGCAAGGATTTTAACTTTTTTGACCATAGCTAACAATAGCTCAACTAAGGATAGCTAAACTTTTATGACCAAGACTAGCAAACAAGAAAAAACTATACAGAGCTTCACTGGAAAAGTGGTTTCAACCGCGCCGCAAAAGACTGTGGTTGTAGAAGTCAAATCTCGGAAGCGTCATCCAAAATACCTCAAAGCCTATACCGTGACGAAGAAATACTACGCTCACGACGAGCAAGAGCAATACCAGGTGGGCGATGATGTGGTCATATACCCGTCCCGGCCCTACAGTAAGTTAAAGAAATTTGTAGTAGCCAAGAAGTCTAATTAATACCACGAAACCCAATCGTTAAACTTTCCAAGATATATGTTACAAGTCAGGTCACAAGTTAAAGTCGCGGACAATACCGGAGCAAAAATGGTAAATGTTTTTTCAGTAAATGGAAAAAACAGTCGCCGTTTTGCTCGTCTTGGAGATGTCATAGTTGGATCTGTACGTCAGGTCTCGCCCGGTGGCCAGTTTAAAAAGGGTGATAAGGTGTATGGAGTCATAGTTAGAACCAAAAAAGAGGTACGTAGAGACGATGGTTCCTACATCCGTTTTGACGAGAATGCTATAGTTATCATCGGTAAAGACAGTACTGATCCAAAAGGCACGCGTATTTTTGGTCCTGTTGCCAGAGAACTTAGAGATTTGGGATATATGAAGATTGTCTCTTTAGCCCCAGAAGTGGTTTAAGCTTAATGTAAAGTAACTATCCGGAAATTATGTCTACACAAGGTAAGATGAAAATTAAGAAAGGTGATACGGTCAAAGTTTTGTCCGGCAAAGACAAGGGCAAGACCGGCAAGGTCATAGCTGTACATCCTAAACAGAATAAAGCTGTGGTTGAAGGAGCCAATCTGCATACTCGTTTTCAAAAGAGCAGAAAAGCCGGCCAGCCTGGCACCCGGATCACTCTTCCCAGTCCGCTTGGGATCTCTAAGTTGCAGTTGATCGATCCGTCATCTGGTAAGCCGACCAGAGTCGGTTTTAAGACAATCGAAGGCGGGGTTAGACAGCGTTTTGCTAAGAAGACCAATCAAGCCGTATAAAGCATATGCAAAGATTACACGAACAATACATTAAGGTTATAGCTCCCAAGCTTAAGGCTGATTTAGGGGTGAAGAACTTGTTGGCAGTTCCCAAGTTGGTGAAGATCGTAGTGAATGTTGGAGTTGGTAAATTGGCCAAAGATCAGAAGTACATAGACAACGTTGTCAAGGATTTATCTCTCATAACCGGCCAGCGTGGCGTGATTACGAAAGCTCGGAAGTCAATTGCCGGATTCAAAGTTAGAGAAGGACAGGCCGTAGGTGTGAAAGTGACCCTCCGCGGGCAGAGGATGTATAGCCTTTTAGATAGGCTTATCAATGTAGCATTGCCTAGGGTAAGGGATTTTAGAGGAGTTAAGGCAGACGGTTTTGATGGACGAGGGGGTTACCATCTTGGCCTGAAAGAGCATACAGTTTTTCCAGAGATCTCGGGAGACTCCATAGAGCACACTTTTGGTATGGAGATCTCACTAGTTACCACCGCAAAGAATGACAGCGCAGCAAAAAAACTTTTAGAGTACTATAATTTTCCATTTGTTAAGCATACCTAGAAATATCCCATCATATGGCTACACAAGCTCACATAGCAAAAGCGAAAAGAAAACCGAAATTCAGCACCCGCACGATCCGGCGATGTTGGAAATGCGGACGCCGGGCCGGCTATATGCGTGCCTTCAAGCTTTGTCGCATCTGTTTTCGGGAGCTGGCTGTTAAGGGGGAGGTCCCGGGAGTAGTTAAATCTTCGTGGTAGTAATTTCAAGCATCTATTTATATAAGTTAAACCTATGTTTTCCGATCCAATAGCAGACATGTTAACCCGTATCCGCAACGCTTCGAAAGCCGGTAAGGCTGAAGTGGTTTTGCCATATTCGAAGTTTAAAGAAAATCTGGCCCAGCTTTTGGAAGCAGAAGGTTTTTTGGGCGGGAAAGCTACAGTGGGCGGCACTAGAAAGCTGCTAACTTTGCAACTGAAATACGATAACAACAGTAAACCGGTCATTACCGATCTGAAGCGTGTGAGCAAACCCGGTCAAAGAGTCTACTTGCCGGCCGAGAAATTACCAAAGACTATGTCTGGTTACGGGATAACCGTTGTTTCTACCTCACAGGGCCTTATGACCGACAGGGCAGCCAGAAAAGCAAAAGTCGGAGGAGAAGTAGTATGCCAAGTATGGTAATTATTTTAGTTATAAAGTAGTAGAGTAGTAATGGGCAAGTGGTAGAGTAGTGAGCTGCAAGTAGTAAGCAGGCAGAATGTTGAATCATAGAAGTCAAATGTTCCCCGCCTCTGGCGGAAATTGTTAAAAGTTAAGTGTAATATAGAGTCTTATGTCAAGAATAGGAAAAAAACCGGTAGTGTTGCCAAGTGGAGTTACCGCTACAATGAGCGGAAAGCTTTTAACAGTGGCTGGGCCAAAAGGCAAGCTGGAGTTGGAAGTGCTGGGCGGTGTGGAGGTTTCGGTGAAGGATAACGAGTTGCTGGTCAGTGTACCAAAACCGGATGACAAAAAGCAAAAAGCGCTTTGGGGCCTTTATCGTTCACTGTCACAAAATATGGTGACCGGCGTAACCTCAGGGTTTGAAAAAAAGCTTGAGGTCAATGGTGTCGGATTCAAGGTCGCACTTGCTGGCAAACAGATAACACTGAATTTAGGTTTTTCACATCCTATAGTAGTTGATGTACCGCAAGACTTAGAGGTTGAGGTTGACAAAAACCTTATCACCATCAAAGGTATAGATAAGCAAAAAGTAGGCGAATTTGCGGCTAACATCCGTAAACTTAAGAAGCCAGAGCCATATAAGGGCAAGGGTATAAAGTATTTAGATGAAGTAATATTGCGCAAGGCCGGTAAGGTCGTTAAAGCAGTAGGAAAATAATATGCCAGAGAAAAGCAAGCGAACTCCACAAGTTAGAAGACAGCGCCGCAAGGCTCGAGTTAGGTCAAGGATTTTCGGCACGGCTACTCGTCCCCGTCTGGCTGTTTTTCGTAGCGGTCAACATATCTATGCTCAAGTAATTGATGATGAAGCGGGAAAAACTTTAGTTTCTGCGTCTTCGGTCAAGACTTCCAGCAAGGAACATAAGCAGGTGAAATCTGCCGAGGTTGGTGCTTCTATAGCCAGGCTGTGTGCAGAAAAAGGCATATTAACCGTTGTGTTTGATCGAGGTGGATACTTGTATCATGGTCGTGTAAAATCTCTGGCGGAAGGTGCCAGAGAGGGAGGGTTAAAATTTTAGCTTATGAAGGACCAAAATTTTGACGGAAAAGGTAGGAGAGGGTTTGGTAAGGGTGCGCCTCAATCCAAATCCGAATATGATCAAAAAGTTGTGGAAGTCAGCCGTGTGACTCGCGTCACTGGTGGTGGTAAGCGTATGCGCTTCCGTGCTTTAGTCGTGATTGGTGATAGGAAGGGCAAGGTTGGAATGGGCTTGCGCAAGGGTAATGATGTACAGGAAAGCGTTGCCAAGGCAGTTAACCAGGCCAAGAAAAATATGGTCATCTTAAAGCTCCGCAACGGCACCATAGCTCATGAGGTGGCGGTTAAGTATAAATCATCTAAGCTCGTCTTGCGTCCAGCTCGTCCCGGTTCAGGTGTGATTGCTGGTGGTGCAGTCCGTCAGGTTTGTGAAATGGCTGGTATAACCAATTTGATGTGTAAAATGATCGGTAGTTCCAACAAAGTTAACAACATTAAAGCGGTGTTCAAGGCATTTGCCAGTATGAAGGATCCAAAGCCGGAGAAAACGGCTAAAGAGTAAAACTTTAAGGATATGATAACTTTACACAATTTAAAAAAGCATCCTAGGTCCAGCAAACGTAGAAAAGTGGTGGGTCGGGGTTTAGGCAGTGGTCATGGAACTTATTCTACACGCGGCGGAAAAGGTCAGACTGCAAGAACCGGTCACAGCAAGATGCCTGCTGGTTTTGAAGGCGGGCGGCAACCTCTGATCCGACAGCTACCAAAAGTGCGCGGTTTTAAACAGGTTGGCGCACCGACTGCATCGGTCAAACTTTCTGACCTTGTAAAAGTTTTGCCAGACGGCGGTTTGGTCAATTTGTCAGTGCTCAAAAAAATGGGTATAGTTAGAAAAAGTGCTAC
>CAYYEK010000056.1:0-7056 GCA_964470855.1 uncultured Candidatus Saccharibacteria bacterium | reverse complement strand
GACTCGCGACTAACGACTAATAACTAGGTATCGACCCGCCTTCGCCCTACGGGCTAAGGACTGGCAAGCTAGAAACTAACGACTATTGACTCTTGATGCCTTCTTCATTATACCATCCCCTAAAAAGGCTGATCCCAAGGAAACCCCCTGCCAAAATGCCCCCACTGGCATACTTCGGCGTATTTTACTCTGGCCAATTCTAAAATTTCCGGAAAACTGGCTGGCCTAAAATCATACTTACCCACAAGCTCAACTTCTGCCCCATCAACAAAACCCACTGCCATGACTGGCTCTGCCACCCCTATAGCATAGGCTAGTTTTACAACCACCTGCCCTGCTCCCTTTTTTTTCAGCAAATCCACCGCCACTTTACGCGCCATATACGCCCCACTCCTGTCCACTTTAGTATAATCTTTACCTGAAAACGAACCGCCGCCTATGCTCACTTGGGGACCGTAGTTATCTACCACTAGTTTCCTGCCTGATACACCAGTGTCTGCGTCAAACCCGCCAACCGGCCACTCACCCGCTGGATTAACCAGATACTTTTCCGCTTTTATAACCGACCGAACCAACTCTTCCAGCTCTGAAGTCTTTGTGCCCTGAAAGCTCGCTACTACACAAGTCACCTCCGTGCCATCCAAGGTAACCTGGACCTTGCCATCTACCGGATATTGTTCGTAAATCTGTTGGCACAGACCTCTAGCCAGCTGATACTCCAAAGGCATAAGCTCTAGGGTTTCTGTGCAAGCATAGCCGCACATAATCCCTTGATCACCCGCTCCGCCGGTATCTACCCCTTGAGCAATGAACGGACTTTGTTTAACTATGTTAGCGCGCACTTCAAAGCTCTCGCCCACCACACCCTTGACCACCCGCTCCACCTCTACAGCACTACTGCTGGTCACCTCGCCATTCACCACCAGCAAGTTATGTCCGCCGCTGACTTCCAAGGCCACACGAGACCTAGGGTCCCCTTTCAGGTACTCATCCAAAAGCGTGTCTGCTACAAGGTCGCATAGCTTATCCGGATGCTTCGGAGTCACGAACTCCGCGGTCCTTTTTTGAGCCATAAAAAATCTCCTTCTCTCCCCATGGCTTTAAGAAAGAAAGAGTCTGTTGGCATCTTTCCCCAAAAGCTTTGGGGCCAGAATTAGCACCTTGCAAAAATTTGCAGGTTGCCGGCAGGTCACTGGGCTGGTTCCCTATCTGCACTCTTAATACTTTTACTACCATTATACACCCTCCATAAAAAATATAAACCCCACTCTTGACAAACCCCAATCCTAGCTTATATATTGAAATGTTCAACCTACAATTATATTGACAGATCAATGTATAAATACGAAAAAGCTCCAAGTCTAGAGAACGACTTGGAAGATAACGAAATCGGAACTGCGTTACTAAAGAATGATGGACGCGGGGGGTAGAAGAGGGAATGGCGACGGTGATCCCAATAAAACAACAAGGGTTAATGTAGGAAATGGCAAGAGAAGACAAGCTCCAGGAAGTAACCCACGGTTAAGGGCAGAAAAACCCGAAAAAGGAAAAAAGAGGCAAGAAAGAAAATAAAACCTTTCCGAAAATGCTTTCCCGTAATTTTAAACTTGCTTGTCCACCGAAGCTTTAGCGTAGGAAGAATTTGCCTGTCTGCGGTAGGCAGGGAATCAAAAATTCGCATTTTCTAGCACGCTAATCATCCAAGCAACAACAAAACAGCGCCATCTAGTTTATACTAGATGGCGCTTGTAGTTTTACCCTTCTACTTAACCTCCAGAAGTTCTACCTCAAACACTAGAGTGGCGTTTGGCGGGATCACTGGTGGTGCACCATTGGCCCCATACCCTAAACTGGACGGGATAGTGAGCCTAGCCTTCTCCCCCACTTTCATACCAACCAAACCTTGATCCCAACCCTTTATCACCATCCCAGCTCCAAGCGGAAACTCAAAAGGTGTGCCACGATCAAGACTAGAGTCAAACTTCTTTCCGTCCGGGAAAGTCCCAGTATAGTGCACCGAAACCACATCCCCGGTTTTTGCTTCCGGACCAGTACCTTCCACCAATATTTCCTTTTTCAGCTCCGTCACCGGTGCTGCAGGTGTTTCTTGTTGCATAGGCTTTTCAACAGGTTTAATTTCTACTGCTTGCTTTTGACTTTCTGGTTCTGGGGCAGGTGCGGCTTTTTTGGGGCGGTTGCTGACTACAAAAAATCCAACCGCTAAAGCTACCACCACTACCACCAAACCTACATACATCTGTTTGTTACTCATGGTTTTTTTATTGCTTATTTCTCAGTTTTCCTATTCTACCATCTGGCTAAGATTTTGAAAACCTCCTCGGACCATCCTCACAGTTTTACTAAGGTTTTTTTGAGAGCGCAATTCTTGCCACTAAAACCAAATACAAACCTAAACACGCCAAGGCCGACAAAACTATACTCGGGTACTGGCCGTCAAACCCACCATCAGATATGTGCTTTAAAACTATGCCCGAGTAAGCCCAGATCAGTACTAACCCATAAGCTACATTACTATCCTTCAACATACGAAAGCTTCCTATAACAGCACCTACAACTAGCACAACATTGGTCCACATATACTCAGGCACACCAAACCCACCCCAACCCGTACTTACCAAAAAAACAGTGACATTGGCGATCAAGGCCACGGTTATCCAACCAAAGTAAAGACTAAACGGCAGCCAGCAAAAAAGCTTTTGTAAAAAACCTAAGCTCTGCCCGCGCAGCACGTCAGCTATCCTTATAAGCAACACCAGTAACACTATCATCAACAGCACCGACAAGCCTATGTAATCATAGTGCCAAGCAAAAATCCAGGCCATGTTTGCAAGCGAGGTACCCAGAAAAAGTGGGTTAATCTTTTTTAACAGAGCCTCAACGTTTTGTTCCTTGCGGGTAAACTGGTAGATCACATAACCCAAAAGTGAAAGATAGATAAGTCCCCAGATCGCAAATGTCAGCCCAGCCGGAGCAAACAAGTTAGGATAAGCATCCGATATGTCTCCTGTGGATCGGTTGTTGATAGGTAGACGGTTAGCAAGAAAGTTCACCACCACCATGGCCATGTAAGCTATGGTAACCAAAAATTTCATAAGCATATTTTTTATATTTAAAATTTATTGTAGCTAACCGTGTACCGCACAGCTGTTCTAGTCACTTATAAACAAGCTGTGCAAAAGCACAAACAAAACCACCAACACCCCTAAAACCACTGATCCATAAACTAAAACCGTCTGGTCTTTATTTTGCCACAAGGCTTTTATGCTTAGCCCCCAGCCTAGAAAAGCAGCCAAGAAGATGATGGGCACTGTTATGTCCCACCAACGATCCCCAAAATCAAGCAAGCCAAGCCCCAAAACCAACAACATTGAAACACCAACACTAGCAAAAAACACTGCGTTTAACCCCACCGCCCACTTACCCGCTCTAGATTGTGGGAAGATCTTCATATATACTCCACCCCCTCTCAAATATTCCAACATTCTGCAGAATGTCAGAATGTGAAATAGCTGGAAAGATTTGCTTAATATTTGTCTAATAAACGATGTGAAGATAAATATTTACCTATCAACACATCAGCAAAATCTATAAAAGCTTTCAGTTCTTCCATGGAACTATTATAAACGACAGGCTTTTTTAAATATAGATTTTTTATAATCTTTAAGGTTTTTGTAAATTCTTTATGACTGGCGATTAAATAATCCACAGCAGTTATCTTTGAACCATACCGGCCTGTTTCTATAGAATAAATAGCTCGAACTATTACTATTAGCATACTGAGCCCGGTTGAAAAAAATCGCGAAACGTTATCAAACTTAACTTGTTTTTTTAGTATTGCGATAAAAACATTTTTAACATGAGGCAGAGTATCTAGTAACGCACCATCCAAACTAACGTTAGGAAAAAACCGAAAAACTTCTGGACTCCCGAACAGCATTTTCCCCTGATGTATGATTCTGTATACATCAAAGCTGTGCAGTTCGTAATCAGTGCCTAGCTTTTTCCCCTTAAAAATTGTCCTGCTAAGATCATTTTCGGAGATATAAATCGGATCAAGCTCTGAGTTACTTTTTACTAAAATCTTCAATTTATCCTGAATCTTTTTATCTACAGGCCCAACTATTAAAATATCGATATCACTAATACCAGGGTTATAATCATTCCCTAGTGAACCAAAAACTATACCAGCTTTTGCATCTGGAAAAGCCCCCACAACCTTTTTGGCAACCTTTTCCAAATTAATCACCTGTTTTTTCCGCATAAATTTAAATCCGTCCTTGCTTACCGACAAATTCTCAATTTACCCTATTAACATATTCCAACATTCTGCCCTGTCACCCGAAGCTTTAAGCGTAGGATGAAGAATGTCAGAATGTTCTAGCGAAGGAGACAAATCTTTTTCCATACGGAGAAAGGACATGGGCAACGCTCCGACCTTTATAAGATTTATTCAAAAGCCCTGCCCCGACAAGTTTCTTAGTATGTTCTGAAATAGTTTTAATGTTGCACTTTAGTTGCTGAGCTATCTCATCCAAAGTCGCACCCTCACTCCTACCGACAAGAAGTAGGATTTCTAAACGCCAATGGTTGGCAACCCCTTTAAAATACCGCTCCAGTTGTTTGGCCGTCTTAGGTCCCTTAGTGGTTTTTTCTTTCATGTTCCCATTGTACCACATTCCAACATTCTGCCCTGTCACCCGAAGCTTTAAGCGTAGGATTAAGAATGTTGGAATGTTGAGTCAGTGAAAAGCAAAGGATCTTCATTAGGATTTTGGAGCATAGCATTGCATCTAAACCATGCCCGATTTTAAGAAATACTAGGATTCTTAAAGGCTACAAAAGTTTCAGTTTTGAATTTTTAAAAACAAATCTGCTATTGTGCAAAATCGTAGGCACTGCTTTCCCGATCTCCCCTAGTGTTGTATGGCCAAAATCGCCGTATTCTATCTCAACCTGGGACGCGCGCTTCATGAGCTCTTCAACCATGCGCTTACTATTATCTTCCCCAAAAACCAGGTCGTACTTGCCTTGCACAAGACGAGTATACTGGGACAAGTTTGGTAGAAACGCGGAATAGTATCCAGGACTTAAAGGCGAATAAAAAAACTCTACTTGATCTTCTGTAAGATTTTCCAAAAGTCGTTTAGAGATAGGTTTGGTCGCGATGCCGTAGAGCAACGACTGGGAAAAGCTGTAAGCCAGAAAGTTCATAATCAGAAAATCAAACAAGTTTTTAGAAAAAATAGAAGCCAGAAAGCCCCGGGGACTTCCTATGCTATAAGCCCAAATGCCAACTTTTTCAAAACCCAGCTGACTTTTTAGAAACTTGGCAAAATACTGGATATTTAGCACATCTTGCCAGACCCGTTTAATGGTCAAACCTATGTTTGGCCCCACAACATCGTACCTAGGCTTTCCGGCAAACTCGGCTTCAGTTTGATATGTCGGAAAGTAGCGATAAGTAGCAACGGGCAAGAAAAGCCTCCTGATAAAAGTCGTACCTGCCTTATATTTAGCAAAAAACGCGTTCCAGTGCGGCAATATTATGAAAGCGATTCTCTCCCCCTGACCGTAGAATGGTTGTTTTGATTGATAAAACTTTGCTTGGTCTGTTCTATCAAGAAAACTTTCAAAACTAAAACAAGTTTCCGCATGCTCGACTTGCCTCTTCATACAAGGCAACCTCTCACCAGTGCTAAAGCTTTCCAAATTGAGCAGCGCATATGGATCACTAAACCAGGTTTTGACAAAGTTTTCTAACTCCGCCTGGCCGCCCTTCTCACCCAAGCCAAGATCCGCTGTTCCAAAGGAAAATCTCGGCACCTCGGTTTTTTTAAAATGGGCGGACTTTGTAAGAACATTTTTCTGCTCTCGTTGGTGCTGCGATTCCCTGTCATTCTTATAAAAACTAAATGCCATCATAAGTTTCTACTCTAACACAAAAATATGCCCCTACAGGGCTTACGATGCCTCTGCATTGTATTTTGTAACACCGGCGTAGCGGCAGTAACTCCAGCTTTTGTCTCCACAGTCAAGTCACGGTCTCTTCAGTCCCTGCACAGTTCTGCTGCCTCCCTCACTCCCATGATACCACATTCCAACATTCCGCCCTGTCACCCGAAGCTTTAAGCGTAGGATGAGGAGTGCTGGAGTGTGACTATAAAATAGCTCGAAAACGAGAGTGTCCCAAGCCTTATGGAATACCCCTTAGAAGCATAGGAAGAAAGTAATGTATAATGTTACTGAACGCATAATTTAAACAGTAAAATTATGAAAAATAAAGTGGCCATCCTTACGACAGTAATACTACTTCTTATATCTAGCCTACTACTTTTTGTATACGTACAAAAACCAAATCAAAAATCGAATATAACATTATCAGGTACAGATTTAGAGGGAAAACACTTTCAAATAAGGGAGCATAACGGCACCAAACCTGACCGCAAATCCACCATCAGCTTTCTAAAAGGCAAAGCTCATGTAGAAATATGTAATAATTTTAGCGGCGGTTATGACCTATCAAATAACATTTTACGAACTGAGCAGATGATCGGTACACAAAAAGGTTGCATAAACAACAACCTAATGGAAATCGAAGATGCTTTTGGTCCGCTGTTAGAAACAGGCGCTGAAGTGACTATCACAGACGACGGCTTAACGCTCGCTAACAAAGAATCAACATTTATCCTAGAACAGATCCCAGCCCAGTAAAATCAGCGGATTAGATCTCATCCGCACAAGTATACGCAAGGTGTGCCGCTTCTATTTATGGCGCCTTAACCAAATTGACTTGGCCCAAGATAAACTTAGTGTTGACAGGAAAAATCCGAGCGTAGGAACCAGAGCGTTTATGAAGGGGTTTGACATTTTTGTAACTTTGAAAAATATTAACACGGTAACATAGGTCAAAACCAAGATCACTAGTTTCCTAGTTATAGATATTTCCCAAGCTTTGTCTTTTTCAACACGCGCATTCCTTTCTTTGATTGCTTCTACCTCGCGCGCTAACTCTTCAAAAGTTGTCATCTTGTTTAA
>CAYYEK010000055.1:0-7096 GCA_964470855.1 uncultured Candidatus Saccharibacteria bacterium | reverse complement strand
GCGTACTTAAGCATAAATCTAGGTTAACAGATGTTAGTCTGCTAGTCTAGAGCCTATTTAAATATGGCGCTTATACCAATAGTAAATGAGCAAGACGAAATCATTGGCTATAAAGAAAGGGAAAATATAGAGCCAAGCGACATTTATCGTACTAGCGGACTTATGATCTATGATGGTCACGGGAAAGTTTTGCTTGCCCAAAGGGCCGTGACCAAAAGCCACGATCCGGGTAAATGGGGGCCTTCTGTCGCTGGTACAGTGGAAAAGGGTGAAATGTATAGAGACAACATCATTAAAGAAGCACAAGAAGAGCTGGGCTTGGTAGGCATAGAACCAACAGAGTGGATCAAACAAAGCCGACTAGAAGGCCAGCATAAACACATTGGACAGTGGTTCTTGTTAAGGCTGGACTCAAATACAACGACATTTCAGCCAGACCCACGGGAAGTTCAAGCTGTAAAGTGGTTTACTTTCAATGAATTAACAACTGCCATCACGGCAAATCCAGAAAACTTTTTAAAGGGAATCCAGACACTTATTTCAAACGAACCAGAATACTGCAAAGTTTTGTTTGGTGAAAACTACAACTCATAAAAAACCCAGCACTTTTCTTTCTCCGCACTCAAATTCCTGATTTCATGAAAACCTTAAAATTTCAACCACATCTAATACCCCTAATACTCGCCAAAGAAAAAACTACGACTTGGAGATTTTTTGACGAGAAAAATATTCAAATCGGCGACGAACTCGCTTTTACAAATTCGGACACTCTTGATGTGTTTGCAAATGCTAAAGTGAGCAACGTTTCAGAAAAACCTTACTCGCAAATCAAACCTGAAGAACGGCACGGACATGCACGATTAACTATTGAAGAAGAGATAGCAAAATACAAAAAGTATTACGGAGAAAAGTGGGAACCAGATGCTATAGTCAAGATTATATACTTCGACCTAATTTAAACTTTTTATGGAACTAGATGAACTCATCAAAAAGGTTAAAACCTTAAAACAGCAGTACCACGCCTTAAACAGGCTAGAAGGGTATAAGGTTTGGGGAACTAACGAATACCTTTTGGGCTTGCAAGGAGATGTCGGCGACTTGGTGAAAAGATACTTGGCCAAAAAAGGCTTCACTTTCGCGCGCAAAGACGATGACACTAAACTAGGCGAGGAGTTGGCGGACATATTATGGGACATCTTAGTCATAGCAGAGGAGTTAGATATGGACCTTGAAGCAGAATTTGCCAAAACACTGAAAAGGATAGAAAATAAAATTAAAGATAGGCATATCATTGTTAAGGGGCCGAAAAAAATATGAGCGCGAAAACCAAAACCGAATACCTACGCAATTTTATTTTTGGCGTAGAAGACAGCTTAGTTTCAACCATTGGTCTAGTATCGGGTGTGGCAGCAGCCGGCATGACTGGCAAAACCGTGTTCTTAACCGGCATGGTGTTGATCTTTGTGGAAAGTTTTTCCATGGGCGTGGGTAGTTTACTTTCGGAAAATAGCGCAGAAGAATACCAAGAACAAAAAACCGTAGCCCTGTCCAAAGACCTTGGTTACGCACTGGTCATGTTTCTATCCTACCTACTATCCGGCTTAGCTTTGGTTTTACCTTACGCATTTGCCTCCATAGGAACCGCAACCAAGATCTCTATCTGCCTTGCTTTAGTGGGGTTGTTTTTCTTAGGAGTGGGGAGTGGAAAAGCTGCAGGCAACAGCCCCCTAAAAAAAGGAGTGCTTATGGCTACCTTAGGCGGATTTACTATCCTACTTGGAGTAGTCGTAGGTAGCCTAGTTGAAAAATTGCGCTACTAAATTTTTATACCAAATCAATTTTTATCAACCATGAGTAAAAAAGTCATTTTCAAACGCCTACCCGGTCACATAAAACCCCTAAAATACCAGCTTCAAATCCAGCCGGATCTGGAAAGCGGCGCTTTTCAAGGTTCTGAATCCATCACCGTGCAGATCATGGAACCGACCTCTAGCATAACACTACACAGCGCGGAACTAGAAATCTTAAGCGCAGAAGTGGAAAGTGTAAACAAAGACACTTGGGCCAGCAAAGTTGCCTACGACAAAAAGGCAGAAACCGCCACTTTAAAGTTCAAAACCAAATTACCCAAAGGTAGAGCAAAAATCAACCTTAGTTTCCGCGGCTTGTTCAATGAACACTTGCGTGGTTACTATAAAAGCCACTATGAACACAAGGGCGAACACAAATACCTAGCCGCAACCCAGTTTGAAGCCACGGATGCCAGAAGGGCATTTCCCTGCTTTGACGAGCCCAACCAAAAGGCAGTGTTTGAGCTTTCACTTAAAATCCCAAGTTCTCACGAGGCAGTCTCTAACACTTTACCCAAAGCTACTGAAGAACACGATGGGGGATACAAAACTGTCCAATTTCTACCCACACCAAAGATGTCCACATATCTACTGGCGTTTATCTCCGGTGAAATGGAGTACCTAGAAAAATTTTCTAAACATAAAGTTCAGGTCAGAGTCTATACATCTTTGGCTAAAAAAGCTCAAGGCAAATTCGCGCTAGACGTGGCAGTAAAAACCCTAGACTTCTTTGAGCAGTACTTTCAAATACGCTACCCTCTGCCCACCTTAGACCTGATAGCACTACCAGATTTTGCAAGTGGTGCTATGGAAAACTGGGGTGCGGTAACCTTCCGAGAAAGCGCCCTGCTCATAGAAGAGGACCACTCCTCTCTAGCCCGCAAACAGTGGGTGGCAACCGTGATTGCCCACGAGCTGGCACACCAGTGGTTTGGCAACTTGGTCACCATGGATTGGTGGAGCCACCTCTGGCTGAACGAGGGTTTTGCGTCCTACATTTCTTTCCTTGCTGTAGATCATATCTTTCCATCATGGGACATGTGGAACCAATTCCTCTCGCTTGACTTCAAGCCCGGCATGAACAAAGACGGACTATCCAGCTCTCATGCCATAGAAGTGGACATACACGACCCAAACGAAATTGACGAAGTCTTTGACGACATAAGTTATAGAAAAGGGGCGAGTATCATCCGGATGCTTGCTGACTATCTTGGCCACAGGACTTTCAAAGCCGGCTTACATACGTACTTAGAAAAACACAAATACAAAAACGCCACCACTCAAGACCTATGGACTGCGCTAGAAAAAGCTTCAGGAAAACCCGTTGGAAACATGATGTCGGCGTGGACCACACAAGTTGGCTTCCCACTGGTAACTGTAAAGCATAAAGACCAAAGCCTAGAACTGACTCAGCAGCGCTTCTTCCGCCATCCTGGCAAACAAGATCCAGCAAAGTCTCTCTGGCCAGTACCATTGCGCTTTGGCAAAGCAGATGGCGACCTATTTCTGCTGACCAAAAAAGCCGACCTTTTCAGCATCAAAGACAACACCACGATACCCATCAAACTCAACACTTCGGAAAGTGCTTTTGTAAAAATCAACTACGAGCCGGAACACTGGGACAAACTCGCTATACAAGTCAAGGCCGAAAAGCTTTCCACTGAAGATCGATGGGGGATAGCTAGCAGCATGTGGTCTTTAGCAGAAGCAGGTTTTTTATCCACTGCCAAGGCTTTAGAACTATCTTTGGCTTTTCGTAAAGAGAAGGACTATACAGTTTTAAAAGAAATCG
Organism: uncultured Candidatus Saccharibacteria bacterium; assembly: GCA_964470855.1. Lineage (GTDB taxonomy): Bacteria > Patescibacteriota > Doudnabacteria > UBA920 > UBA920 > CAYYEK01. Next base: position 3,454 of record CAYYEK010000055.1, on the reverse strand, counting down.
TAGAAAATGTCATACGCGCCAAACTGGTTTTTGCAGAAGACGCCAAACAGAAAAGAGCCTTTGAAAACTACATTCAGCTGCTTTTAGAGCCCAATAAAAAACGGCTAGGCCTGGAAACTGTAAAAAATGAACCTCACAGCGACCAGCTCTTGCGACCTTTGGTTTTTCGAGTGCTGGGAGAGAACAATGATACCGCCTTGCAAGAAAAAGCAGTACAACTACTAACTCGCTCACTTAGAGGAACTCCTGTGCCAGTACATATTCGAAGTGCAGTTTACGATGTCGTAGCGTGCATTGGCGAAAGGCCGGAGCACACGCTCATGAAACAACTATACGCCCAAGCTAGTAGCGCAGAAGAACGAGACAGGCTGGCTTCAGCATTGGCCACATTTTCTAAAACTAAACTCATTGAAGACACCCTCAACTTTAGCCTTAGCGACACAGTCAGACTGCAGGACAAGATATCTTTTAACCGGCTTGTGGGGGCAAAGCAAACCCAAAGCCGCTACTTGTTTGACTTCACCAAGCGACACTGGAAAGAATACCAAAAGCTTTATGGACAAGGAGGAAGGATGCTGAACCTTGCCGTAGCTTCACTTGTGTACTTGCCGGACGAAAAAACTCTGAGTGAGTTAAAAAAGTTCCTCTTGCGGCAAAGTCAGCCGGGGCTAGAAAGGACCATTAACCAAACCTTGGAAACCGCGGAGTTGATTTTACGCTGGAAAAATCGGGACAAGGAAGAAGTTACCGCATTTTTAAATAAATACTGCTAGCTTGGCAAGAGAGCAGGGCTTTCCCCGCAACATTTGCCAGACTCAGCACTTTTGGTATAATTATCAGGAAATTCAGATAAAAAGATTTTTCAGCCAAACCGTCTGAAAATATAGAAAAATATTATGAGACCAAACTTCAAACTGTTCCTTGGCCTGCTAGGTATAATTGCGCTTGCGCTAACGGCCGGCTGGATAGCATTTAAAAACACAGTTGACTTAACTTATGTTAAAATTCCCTACACTCGGGCTTTTCCCATCAAACTGGGGCTGGACTTGCAAGGGGGAAGTCACCTCATCTATCAGGCTGACTTTAAAGATGTACCAGCAGAGGACCGAGCAGAATCCTTGCGCGGTGTAAAAGACACCATAGAACGCCGGGTCAACAGTTTTGGGGTAGCAGAACCAAATGTAGTCACGCAAGGCGACGATAAAGTAGTGGTAGAGCTTCCAGGTATTAAAGATGTAAACGAGGCCATTAAGCAAATTGGCGAAACTCCATTTTTAGAATTCCGCACTCAAAGCACCTCTACTCCCCAAGCCACGGTAAACGAGAAAGGCGAAGTCACGCTTGACCCGCTTTCTGGATGGGACAGCACCGGGCTTACTGGTAAACAGCTAAAAAGGGCCAATGTAGACATCCCTCAAGGAACAGCCGGGCAAGTGCTTCAAGGCAACATTGCGGTGCGTTTGGAATTCAACGACGACGGCAAGGACCTCTTTTCTAAGCTTACGACTGAAAACATAGGCAAACCCCTAGCAATTTTCTTAGACAAGCAACTTTTGTCAGCGCCCATAGTCAACACCGCCATCACTGACGGAGTAGCTATCATCACCGGTCAATTTACTGTTCAACAAGCAAAAGACTTAGCGCTTCGCCTCAACTCCGGAGCTTTGCCTGTGCCCATCAAACTTGTCTCCCAGCAAACTGTTGGAGCAAGTTTGGGTCAGGACTCCATCCACAAATCACTCATAGCAGGTATAATAGGCCTTGTCATGATCGCTTTGTTTATGCTGCTGTACTACCGGCTACCGGGTATATTGGCTGTGCTGGCTTTGGGTGTATACATCTTACTATCCCTGCTCATTTTCAAAATAGGCATCTCTTTTACTGCCGTGGTTTTAGTCGGTCTATTTTTCGTGCTTGGAATTACGGTTTCCGGTTGGTTTGGCCTTTTGGCACTTATTAGCTACATTGGCCTGCTGCTAGTTGGGGCAGTGCAGCCGGTCACTTTAACCCTTGCCGGTATAGCTGGTTTCATCTTGTCTATCGGCATGGCTGTGGACGCCAACATCCTCATCTTCGAACGAATGAAAGAAGAGCTTCGGGCTGGAAAAGATTTCCAAAAATCCTTACATGACGGATTTGAGCGGGCATGGAACTCCATCCGCGATTCAAATGTCTCCAGTATCATCTCTGTAGTCATCTTGTATACTTTTGGTACACCAAGCATAAAAGGATTTGCTGTAGCCTTAGGGATAGGTATCATTATCTCTATGTTCACTGCTATCAGCATTACTAAAACATTTATGAAGATCGCAAGCCTTGTACCTGCTTTCCGCCACAAATGGCTATATGGAGTAAGGGGACAAAAAGCATCGTAAACACAAAGCTAAATTCTATGTTCAATCTACTCAAATACAACAAGATCTTTCTCGGAATTTCCGGGGTACTGGTTGCTGTGTCCATAGTTTCACTACTCTTATTCGGTCTGAAACCTGGCATAGACTTTACCGGTGGAACTTTAACCGAACTCAAATACCCATCCAAGCCCGATCTAACAAAGATCCAAACCGCAGCCACTGAAGCGCAGGTTGGGGGAGTGGTAATCCAAACTTTGGAAGGAAATGGAGTTCTCATCAAAACCCCGCCCCAAGACTACACTCAGCACACGCAGTTTTTAGAAAAAGTTAAAGCGCAAACAGGAGAGTTTGAGCAAGTACGCTTTGAGTCCATAGGTCCGGTCATAGGCAAAGAACTCAGAACCGACGCTTTGTGGCAACTTATCTTGGTGTCAGGTGGTATAGTTTTGTACATTGCCTACGCTTTTCGCAAAGTGCAAAGACCCATCACCTCTTGGCGATTTGGGTGGGCCGCGGTTATAGCTTTAGTCCACGACCTATTGGTTGTACTAGGTGTGTTCGCCTTGTTAGGCAAATACCACAATGTCGAGATAGACAGCATGTTCATTACAGCTATGTTGACTGTCTTAGGTTTTTCCGTACACGATACCATAGTAGTGTTTGACCGGATCAGAGAAAATTTGAGAGTCTACGCTGGTCAAACCATAGACTACGTGGTCAATGCCAGCGTCACTCAAACCATGGCCAGATCCTTAAATACTAGTCTTACAGCTTTATTTGTATTGCTAGCACTCCTGCTTTTTGGTGGCGACAGTATCCACTACTTTGTCCTTGCTCTGTTCATAGGTATAGTCACAGGGACGTATTCTTCTATTTTTATCGCAAGCCCAATCTTAGTTTATTGGCAAAAATGGGCCACAAAAAAGCGTAAATAAGCCACATATTATCTATGTAAAGCCCTAAACCCTCATTAAAATGGGGGTTTTATGCTTATTTGACAAAAGAATAAAATTTCTGCTATAATTTAGTCAATTTTAAAACCAGGCTTCTGCACTACTAGTGGAACATCTATATGGGAATCCTTGATACAATCATCGACA
>CAYYEK010000054.1:0-7364 GCA_964470855.1 uncultured Candidatus Saccharibacteria bacterium | reverse complement strand
GGAGATGGATGATTACCTTAAATTTGTAAGATCTCATCTACAACTCCAAGCTTTTAGAAATCCTTCTGTAGATACTTTATCGCTTTATTTACAATCAGATAAAAACACTACTATAGAGAAACTTCAAGAGGCCATAGTCGGAGACTTCTTTGCCAATGGAACAGTTCTTCTTAATGCACGAATGGCTGATCTTATGGATAATCGATGATATTCTGAAGATAGTGCGTCAATAATTTAGGTAATTAGTGCGATTGGTATAAGCAGTGTATTAGTGCTATCTTCCCCGTTCTTACTTCTTACTTCCTAGTTCCAGATCCTACATACCAAATCCTAGATTCACTATTCCATATTCGCCATTCTCCCTACTTATGTCCACTCTGCTCGAAAACTTGAAATTTGAACCGAAACAAAGATCACTTATATAAAGAAGCTTTTCGCATTAAAGGAAATTGCTCATCTAAGTCTTGCCTTAGCGCCAGAGTATATGCATCTTTTATTCCTTCTTTTGGCTGACAAGCATCCGCCAAAATTTTATAAAAACCATAACTTATGCCTAAATCACTTGCACGGCATCTTGAAAAATCTTCGTCTAAAATATGATTATTACCTCCACCAAGAAGCCCATCAAATCTTAAACCCAGCGTATTTATAAGCATTGCGGATACCAGGTCGGGGTAAACTTTAACATCTTCTTCAATATACTTGTTACGTTCATGTGTTAACCGTAGTAAATCAGGCTGTAACTTTATTACAATCCTATGCCAATCCGCTTCTTTCAAATGTCTAATTAACTCATTTAAGCGCCAATGTTCGTTTGTGTACTCAGGACCAAATTTCATATATTCCCTAATTATTTAACTGTAAACTTTAACCAAAAACCTTTCTTTAGTCAACCTCGAATATCTGGCAAAGTGTAGGATAGTATTGATGGGCATACTTGATGGGCATCTTCGGGAAGATGCCCATCAAGTTTTCTTAGGCTAGAAGATATAACTTATAACAATTGTGCATAACAATTTATAGCACCCTGTGGTTGGCATTCAGCTCTGTAATGTGATAAATTACTATAAAGTTGTGCCCCCAAGTTCGCAATTCGTCATTCAATATTCCATATTCTCCACTCTCCCTACTTATGTCCTCACTTCTTGAAAACTTAAATCCTGAACAATTGGATGCTGTAACCCACAATAGTGGGCCACTTTTGATAGTGGCCGGGGCAGGCACTGGCAAAACTACGGTCATCACCCGGAGGATCGCTTGGCTCATAGAACAAAAACTTGCCAAGCCAGAGGAAATCCTCGCTCTGACCTTTACTGAAAAAGCAGCCGAGGAAATGCAAGAGCGAGTGGACCAACTTCTACCCCTTGGCCACTTTGACATGTGGATCTCTACTTTCCACAGCTTTTGCCAACGGATTTTGGAAACGCACGCACTAGACATTGGCCTTCCTCACCGCTTCAAACTTTTAGACGAGACCGCTCAGTGGATGTTAGTACACAAACATTTTGACCAATTTAAGCTTGACTACTACAAACCCTTAGGCAGCCCATACAGGTTTATAGACGCTCTGCTACAGCATTTCTCTCGTTGCAAGGACGAAGTCATAACTCCTAAAGACTATCTACAATACGCGGAAAGCCTCTCACTAAACAAGGGCACGCCCGACGGACTGGAAGATGCTGACCTTGCAACAGAGATAAAACGCATAAAGGAGCTAGCAGGAGCTTTTCATACTTACCAACAGCTACTCTTAAAAGAAAACGCCCTAGACTTTGGAGATCTCATCAATTACTGCTTAAAGCTGTTCCGCGAAAGGCCCAACATCAAGGCCCACTACCAAAAACTTTTCAAATATGTCTTAGTAGACGAATTTCAAGACACCAACATCGCCCAATACGAGCTGATCAAACTTTTAGCGCAACCCGAATCTGCAAATTTAGCACCAGATGCTCCAAACCCTAAAAAGCTAAAACCTATAAGCTATAAGCCATCAGCTAACAGTCAAAAATCAACAACTCACTCAAGCTTGAGCTTGGAGGCTGACCTATCAAAGTCTAAGACTTACAACTCTACTACTTTACCACTTACTACTAATTTGACCGTAGTCGGAGATGACGACCAATCCATCTACAAATTCCGTGGGGCGAGTTCGTCCAACATCCTGCACTTTAAAGAAGATTTCCCACAAGCCAAACAGGTGACCTTAACCCTCAACTACCGCTCCAACCAAGAAATCTTAGACTTGGCATATAAGTTTATCCAGGCCAACAACCCCGACCGCTTAGAAGTATCTCTGGGAATTAGTAAAAAACTAATAAATCCCAACCACCAAACACCTAGCACCAATCAAAAATTCCAAAAAACAAATTCCAAATCACAGATAAATTCCAATAACAAAAATCAAAAAATAGAAAACAGTCAGAAGCCGAATGGTCAAATGTCAGCTGTTAGTGTTCTAACAGCAAAAGACCTAAGCGAGGAGCTTACGCAAGTAGTTGGAAACATAGTAAAGATTAAAGCTGAAAACCCAGACACCACATGGAATAACTTTGCGATCCTTATCCGCTCTAACTCCGCTGCGCCGGAAGTGGTAAGCCGGCTAGAGGCCGAAGGCATCCCTTACATATACCTTTCCAACACCGGGCTTTACAAAAAGCCTTTAGTGGCAGACCTTCTGGCTTACTTAAAACTTTTGGACAACTATCACGACCCCTTAGCTTTTTACCGGGCGTTTGACTTACCAAAGTTCAAAGTCACACAAGACGAGCTTTCCACCATCACTAGGTTCGCTCACCAAAAAACCTTGACTCTCTATGAAGCTCTGAAAAATAATGATCTGCGCGCCAAACTTCAAGCTGAAACCACACAGTCCTTAGACAAGCTACTCTCCACATTGGACGACCACAGTAAACGAGCAGCTAGAAAAAGCGCGGTAGAAGTGGTGGTAGAGATCATCCACGACTTAGGGGTACTAGAGCTAGTTTCAGACGATACTTTAGAAAATGCCCAAAACAGGGAATTTTTAGAACAGTTTTACAAAGAAGTGGAAAGGTACTGTGAGGAAGCTCCTGATCGAAGCCTTAAAGGCTTTTTAGAGTATCTGGACTTAAAAATGAGTTCAGGCAATGAAGGAGAGATTAAGTTTGATCCCAACTCCGGGCCGGAAGCAGTCAAAGTTATGACTGTACACGCAGCTAAGGGCTTGGAGTTTGACTTTGTGTTTATCATAGGCCTTGTAGACCAGCGGTTTCCCACTCGCCAAAAGCGCGACCCCATAGAGATACCAGAGCCTCTCATCAAAGACATCTTGCCGTCCGGAGACTTCCACTTGCAAGAAGAGCGAAGACTGTTCTATGTAGCCATGACTCGCGCAAAAAAACATTTATTTTTATCTTGGGCTAAAGATTATGGCGGTGCAAGAAGCAAAAAACCTTCTAGTTTCTTAATTGAGCTTGGATTAGTGGAAAGCGAGAAAACTAAGAGCAAGCCGACCGGCAAGGTGGATTTTCGAAAAGTGCCGTCCCCTAAACCAACTGAGGTGATCTACAAAGAGCTACCTTCTGTGTTCTCTTTCAGCGCGCTGAATTCTTTCCTGCGCTGTCCTTTAGAGTACAAATTCATGCACTACCTGCGTTTACCTTTCCCTGGAAGCTCGTATATGAGTTTTGGCATCACCATGCACAAGGTCTTTGAGGAGTACTTAAAAGAATGGAAGTTGCGTCTGGAAAAAAACGCTACTGACCTTTTCGGACAAAATGAGCAACCCACACTTCCAAGCTTAGATTTTCTGCGAGAGCTCTATAAGCGTCACTGGGTAGACGACTGGTACCCAACTAAGCAAGACAAGGAAGAAAGAAGAAGTAGGGGAGAGCAGTTTCTAAAAGTTTTCTACGACCAGCTGGTTTTAGAACCACCCCGACCAAAATACTTGGAAGAATCCTTTACCTTAAAATTTGCCGAGTTCCAATTCAAAGGTAAAATTGATCGTGCGGACGATACCCCAGAAGGACTGGCCATCATTGACTATAAAACCGGTAAAGCACCTAAAGGTAAATCCGATGAAGATCTAGACCAACTTTTAGTCTACCAACTTGCCGCCCAAAACTATCTGGGACAAAAAGTTAAAAGCCTAGCGTATTGGTATCTGGAAGGGAATGAATGGCGAAAATCACCACTGGCTACAGGCGGCGAGCTTCAAGACTTAGAAGAAAGGCTACTGGCTACTATGCATAAAATAGTAGACACAGTAAAGTTTGACCGCTTCATAGAAGAACACCAAGCCGCCCCCCAACACAAATGCGGTTTTGAGGAGCTTGGCTAGCAAATATTACAAAAACAGCTTAAATAAGCCAACAAAGACTTACATCATTGCCTTGACAGACTGTCAATAATGTATTATAGTTATCCCGTTGGTTAAATTACTGATTGGGAGTAATACAACTGTACGGGAGTACAAAAATCGACTAAACCAAAAGTTTCAGCCGTTTTTATTTTGATTCTTGGTAGCCCAAGAATCACCCTGAGCCAGCTCGCGGTGAGCCTGCCGAATCCGCCGAAGGGTTTGATCCTGAGCTGAGTCGAAGGGTCAACCAGTACCTTACATACTCTAAGTGTGAACCTCCTAACTCTGTCATCCTGAACTTGATTCAGGATCCAGTATTCCTAAAGTGAGTCTGGATTCCCCGCCAATGGCGGACTGGCAAATCAAGTTTGATATGACATGAATCGGGAATTGTTCTACACATTCATCATTCCTACTTCTTAATTCTTAATTCTTAATTCTCAAATATCATCGTCATAGTTATTGTCATCGTCATAGTTATTATTATCTTTTCCCCATCGGTTCCTGCTTGTTTTAGGCAACTACTCCCAAGGCCATTTGAAGCAAGTAGGAACGGATGTGGAACACATCCAGTAAGTATTCGTAGACATTCGTAGGTTCGCATTTATATTCGTAAGTGTTCTTTGATAATTGAATAGGTAGTAAAAGCCATTCACTTCTTACTCTCTACAAGTTTGGAGAGAGTGCCCCACAGAAATGAGGGGGAGAGAGGGAAGTGGCTTATGGTCTGCTTTCGTACACTCCGCACATGTGTAGGCGGTCCTGTAGTTACTAGTATCTGTCATCCCGAGCAAAGTCCCGCCAAGGCGGGACGAAGTCGAGGGATCTCTTGAATTCAGAATCTAGATAGTAGTAAGCACAGGGCTGCCTAAAGTGCGAAAGTGGGACGAGTACTCGCTGCTCATCCACCATTACCCCCATTTTGGTGGGTTGACGCGCGAGTACTGCGCACTAGGCAGCCCTTAAATTTCGCCTCATCCCACGAGGCGAAAATATAACGCCGGCATACGATCATGTCGGCAACCAAAAACTGCCGCCTTAAAAAAGCGGCTAGGGCGCCAAAGGACGCCCGAAAAAAAATCAAAATGAATAAAACCAAAAACTCAATTCTCGCGGCGCTCGTGGCCGCAATTCTGTCAGTTTTCTGCGCCTCGCTCACCGCGCAGGCGCAAGATTTTCAACCCAACCCAGCCTCGCCTTACCCGACTACGGGCGGGAATGGCAAATTCTATTTGCGGAGTTTCAATAACCCGCAAGCAGAATTCGCTCCAAGCCTTGAGTACTACAAGGTCGATGAAAATATTGGCCTTATCAATTTCACTTACCGTGCAGCTCGCCGAGATTCCCCCGGGAAGCCGAAGATCTTTATGGCATTCACTAATTGGCTGACTCCTGGTCAAAACAGTCTCTTTCTGAGCTTTAACTGGAACGCAAGCTGGACCACCGATAACATGATGGTAATCGCTGAAGGTCTCCCGACCGGAAGCACAGGCGCCACTTTCTTGATAGCGAAACAGAAAGTTAATGGTGTCGAAGTCTCGTTGTCGAACGGTGCATGTTTAACCATCGGTACAAGCAGAGTTTGCGCGCCACATGAAAGTACGGCTACCGCATTCATCGAGAAGGACAACGATGGACTCTATACTGAATCCGTCGTACTGGATATAAACCTTGTAGCCGGTTGTAACGCCCTTGCTTTTGTTGGTCGTCCAACCAATACCGACTCGTGCCCTACATGTGAGTTCGGAGCCACGATCGGACTACTGCAAGGTTCGGCGGAAGCCAGGCCGATGTTGGGCGATAGCTTGGCATGGATATGGCGAATACCGGTCAATGAACTCTGGAGGAAGTTGCAACAGAATGCCCGTCATGAATTCATTCTCGATCCGTGGACTGGTAGACAGGTCAATGCCACTGGATGGGAAGTTCAAAGTTTTCTTCGTACAGTTAATCCCTTCGGGGACGAATTACGCAGAACGATGAACGCAGCCATTCTGAGCCAACTCATTTGCCTGGCGAATAACCTAAATCCGGACACAACGCAAGTCGGTCAAAAGACGGCGGCGGACCCGGAAGCCTGGCGTTCGTCAGCAGATGATGTGAACACGGTCGGTGAGACCGTATTGACCGGCGCATGCTCGGTCACATCCTTTGCTCTGCGCGTGCGCCGCGCTTATACTGACTTCCAGTTTGATTACAATGACAGGGCAGATTTTATGGCCTTGTCTCGCTACCTGGCTCAGTGGTAGCGTTCTCCGAATCCTCAGCTTGACTGGGGACCGTTCGCCGGAGCGGTAAATACCGGCAAATCAATCTTTAAAGGAGGGATTGAATGCGGACTTAGGTCCGCACAACTAAAATCCAAGCATTCATTTGCTTGGTCCCCGGAAGACATGTTCTTCCGGGGTTTTTTCTTTTGGTAACGAATTTAAATATTTGAAAACCTGCAAACTTGTCCCGCTATGGCGGGATGCCTAAAAATAAATCCCAACGAATTTAAATACACGCAAACCAGTGAACAACCTGAAAAAATATTCCTCACCCCTTCCCACACTTGACAAATGTCGCAATTGCGACAAATGTCAAGTCATGACATTTTTTCAAATTTTGAAAGATTGGATAACTAAAAAAGCTGTACTTAACAAAGCCAAGCAAAGATAATAATTCACAAAAAGCCCACAAACTTACTCTTAACCAGACTTGACGTTTTCTGCAATTGCAGATTTTATCAAGTTATTATTTTTTTGTAGTATTAGATATGTAAGCCTGCGTATGTCTACGTATAGTAAGAAGCGTTTATAAAAAAAGAGCCAGCAAGAGAGTTCCTAGTGGCTTGAGAAAAATGGTCAATTTTAGTCCACCTAAGCTTTTTTAAGAAGGAGCACTATATCTGCTTTTTGTTCTTTCTTGTTGCCTTCTCTTGCAATTTTTGAGTAGTCGATATCGAAAAGACCTCTCCCTTTAAAATTAGGTAATTAGTACGATTCGTAACCTTACATAGTACAATTATGTAATGGTTATG
>CAYYEK010000053.1:0-7418 GCA_964470855.1 uncultured Candidatus Saccharibacteria bacterium | reverse complement strand
CATAACAGGACTTCCACATCTACTATATTAGAGAGCTCAAGACATATTGACATTTTAAAACGCCAGGGCTAGCATAACCTTAAGAATAAACAATAAAAACAAAAGCACCAAAAAGTCACTAAAAAAACTTTAGGTGCTTTTTACATCCCTTACCACGCTAGATGAAGCTGAACAGGAAAGTGAAAAAAATAGTATTTAAATTTCACTAGCTATATTTATACCCTGAACATAAATTCTTAGAATTACTCAAACAGAAATTAATACAGATCAAGAAAATATTTTATGGACAATCACATTCACAAAAAAGTCGGCAACTGTCCTGTTTGCACTAAACCTGTTTTGAACAATGCTTCTTTCACTGCTCCCTCGGAATTTTTACTCTTGTGTCCGCACTGTGGCGCGAAGGTTAGAGTGCAGGCAAGCATCCGGGTGGACACAGAAGCCGTTATAGACACCACCAACCCGGCACCAGCCTCGGCCTAAGAAACCAAACCCCAAAACCCTGACACTGCTGATCAGCTAAGATAATAATCCACAAAACACGGCAAATTGCCGAAAATAGTCCACAATTTAGCTTCTTGACAACAGTTGCCTCCAGGCACATAATCATTTATAGCAAGTTTCCGCAAAAGACCTTTGACAATCTGCGTTACGCAATGCGGACTACGAGAGCCGCGGGACCACGAGCGCCCACCTTACAGGGAAATCTGTACTTAAAAACAGATTCCCCGAAGGTGGGTTTTTTCTTTCGATTTTATGCATCTAAAAAAAAGCTTCGCCCACCATCTAGTTTAAGAAGACACGAAAAAAATATTTAGTATTTAGCGACACGACAAATCTCTGCGAGAAAAATTCTGACTCGCTGATCAAAGTCGGTTCACTAAAGAACCAAGCTGTTTTGCTCTCAAGGTCGAGGCCGAGCATACTCGGTACGCAAAACAGCCAGAAGTGAAATCAAGTAATTAACAATCAAGCAAAAAAATATATGAAGAAATTTATCTCACTAGCTCTCGTGGCTGTCGTCGCAGTAGTGACCGTGGCCGGAGTAGCCAGCGCCGCTTCAGTCACCCAGACCAAGAATGAAGACGGCAGTTTCTGGGCAAGTGTCAGTAACCAAATAAGTAGATCCAGCAGATTCATGATTGGCGGAGAGATCAGCAACCGGAGCAAATCCGCAACATTGCTGAATACAAACAACAACACAGGTCGTAACCAAAGTATATCAGATGATGACCAAGAAGGAGTGACCGTCGCCTCTGGGAATATCGCATCAGCTTCAGTTGTTGAAGAAACAACCGGTATAGCTACGGAAGTGATTATACAAGATGAAGACTGTAGTTGTGTACTGCCAGTAGACACGATTACTCAACAGGAAAACGAAGATGTAGACGTAGCTTCCGAAGTCACAAACGTCCAGGATGAAAATACAAAATTCGTAGAGAAGGTTTCTGTAAACCAAGAGGCTCACTCTATGGTAGCAAAAACTGAGGAAAACAATAGCGGAGATAATCAAATTGTTTCCAAAACTGATGGGCTAAAGAACTCCTCAATCTCAAGTGGCCATGTTGGTCAGGCCTTTGAACACGTGAAAAACTTCCTTGTTTCAAAAACCATTAAGATCACCAAATAGCTTACTCGGGGCGACTTTGGAGGGGGACAGAAAGTCTCGTCCCCCTCCCGGCCAGTCTCTACATCCAAACTGGTATTTGACTCTTGCAATTTTCTTGGGGCCAGATACTTATTTAGATAACTGTATAAAAAAATTTTTATGACACATAGACTTAAATATTTTTCCTCCTTACTCTTACTGTGCGCTTTTCTGTTCAGCATGGCCGGCCAATCTACTGCCTTGGCCGTGACTTCCGAACTGCAAAGCCCGGACGGCAACGTGACGTTTATAACCGAAACTTATACTAGCAACGATATCCCTTTTACTACAGAATCCAACCTTACCACTGAAACCTCACCTGAAACAGCTAACCAGACCGACTCGGAACCGAACCAGCCGATCCAAACAGAACCACCCACACAGCAAACAGAGCAGAGCGAGGCTGGCACAGTGGAAAATCCAGACTCTAACAAAAACGGTTACTCCAGTCATACCGAAAATTCAAATACTCAACCCTGCGCTCCCGTACCCAGCACTCCTCAAGACCCAGCCGTATCAGCAGCAAGCACAGAGGTAGAAGCCCAAAACGCAGAGCCAACTTCAAGTGAGCAACCAGAGACCACTCAGGCGACCACCCCAGAGTCGTTTGTACCGGAAGGACAGCTTACGGACCCGACACAACCGGCCACAGAAGAAACCTCTCCGTCTTCTAGTAACTCACTAGATAGTACAGCTCCCGAGGAAAATATACCTAGCGTTGAGCAAACCAGCGCAGTTGCCCCTGAATCCAGCTCATCGGAAACAGCAGACACCGAGTGCGCCGGCAACGGTTTAGCTGAAGCTTCAGAAAACTTCTCACAAGATGGGAAAATAGAAAGTCAAGTGGAACTTATAAATACAAGTGATGTAGTAGCTCACACAGAATTTCTATCAGAAGCGGAAAGCGGTCAAAATACCATAGAGTCAAAAAAGGATAATGTCGTAGATACGCAAATGGATACAGGTAACATCAACCTCTATGCTAATGTGCTGACCCTTGCCAATGTAAACACAATGATGTCAGACCTTTTAGTCACAGCGGAAAACTTTGAGAATTTAACCAGAGACCTGACACTTAACTTCCCATCACTAACAGTAGGCGAGAGAGCACAAATGCTGGTCGCAGGAGTTTGTGATGAAACAGAAACGCCCTGCCAAACTTTAACCTCTTTTAAACTTAAAAACCTCAACAGTGCAGATGTCCATAATGAAGTTTCTATGTTTGGGTCCAGCGGGAGTAACGCGATCAAAGCTGGAGACGATGCCACAAAAGTGGGGATAAATACCGGAGATGTCAACATAGTAGTAAACATCCTAACCATAGCAAACGCCAACCTGATCGGATCCACATTAACAGTCATCGCCTACAACATCTTTGGAGAAAACTACCAGCATAACATCGTCTTGCCAAGTGAATACGAACTGGCAGAGTTTCTAAGCTTAGGTGGAAGCGCGCGGGCGCTCACTGACGCTGAACAAGTGATAGTCAAGATCGTGGACGAAAGCGTTGCTGAAGTGATAAATAATGTAACTCTCTCCAACGACACCGGCACCAACAGCCTCACCTCTGTATCGGACGGCATAAAGGATTCAAGCATAGACACTGGCGACACGCAAGCAGCAGTAGCGGCTAACTCTTTGACTAACCACAATCTATTTAATGCAAAAGTCTTCGTCGGATTTTTGAATTTTATGGCAGATATGTCCGGCCATATCTTTGGCTTACCTGAGCAACTAGCCTACTCCGATGGTCCTTTAGGCGTAATGCTCTTAGGGATGAGCGGGATGAATGGAGAAGAACTGGCCGAACTCGCCAACGAAGCAGCCGAACAAACCCAAACTACTGAACGAGAAAACGGCACAGTGTCCACGTCTCACATTGAAGACCAAGCAGAAAACCAAGGATCAGAAGTTTCTATTGCTGAAAACAATGATGCTGACACCAGCGTGGAGGAAATTGAATCGTACAATACCGCGAAGATCACAAACGACGTTAACCTGGAAGCCATCACTGGTCGCAATAGCATCACAGCTGGAGATGACATAAGTTTGGCGCGCATAAAAACAGGAAAAGCAAGAACCCTAGCCAGCATCCTGAACCTCGTCAACTTCAACTTGATCTATTCGGATATGTACATTGCCATGATCAATGTTTTTGGTGATATGACAGGGGACGTGCTCTTTGGCTATGCTGACCTAACTGCAAGCCACGCAAACTTAGAAACCACATTCCCGACAGCTTCCGATGAAGAACTACAAACTCAAATTACCTTTGCCAACCGCTCAGGGGCAAGGGTCCCTCAAGCTCTGGGGTACTATCGTTTCGACCCGGCTTTTACTGACGTAGTTAGCATAAGCTTTGACCCTTCTAGGATTAGTGTTTCACCGGGACTAATAACCTTTAGTTTGCCCGAGCTTGGCCCAAACCAAGAAGTAAGCATTGATCTTGTGTTGAAAACACTTTCGCAGGTCCCGACACTTACGAATTTACCCTCCTATACGAGCATCTATACGAGTTATCCCGAAATCAATCAAGAAAACAACCAAACAGTCAAATACTGGCAAGTCACCCAACCAGATGCTTCTACCAACCCAGGCTCTAGTGAAGAAGGGGAGGAGAACACCACTGGGCAAAACGGACAAACCGGAGATAACCCAGGAACGCAAACCGAACAAACGAATAGCGGAACTGGAGAGGGCAATAATGACCAAGGCAACACTCAACCTTCCAGCGGAAACCAAGAAAACACCCCTAGCGATCAAACAAACCAAAATAACCCTCCGCAAAACAACCAGCAACCACAGGCCCAACAAACCCAACAGCAAAACCCACCGCCCCAACAAGGGCAACAAAGCAGTCCTGCCAAGTTGACAGTGACCAAAACCAATAACGCATCAGGACCGGTCGCGCGTACAGCGAGCGTTGACTTTACTATCACCGTTACAAATAACACCAACGAACCCATAAACACAGTTGTCCTCTACGATGTCCTCCGCGGACCGGATGGCCAAATTGAAGGAGAACAGTCCATAGATTTGGAAACTATGAAAGCAGGAGAGGAAGTCACCATAAGCTACACCCTGCCTCTTTCCGTTTTGCCGTCACTGGGTCAATACACGAACACCGCTTTGGCCCGAGGGATTTTACCTAACCTGACTCTATACGCCTCAACTCCTGCTAGCAGCAGTTTCACCCTTGGCACGGAAAATCCACAGGCTCAAAACGAACTTGAAGATAAAAACAAGGATCAAAAAGAAGAACCTTTGCTACCGGAAAAGGTCACACAACCGGAAAAACCAGAAACCTTACCGGACGGGCAAGTCCTGGGCAGTACGGATGACCAAAAACTACCGCCCAGCAAACCCCTTAAACCAACCAGCCTGCAAACTTCCAGGGGCCAAAAAACCAGCTCGAACCCCGGCGCTCAACTTGTATCCTTGCCAAACACAGAGTCTAACGCAACTATGGTAGACAGTAGCTCTCCGTACTGGGATATCTTGGACGGGCAAGCCCAAGACGCGGAAGCAGCTTTCCGGGGCACCGAGGCTTTGTTTGACTATGGTGGAGCGGATGCTAAGACTATCAGACAAAGGCAGACTATATCGCTCGTGCTAATCTGCTTCCTAGTCGCCTTTGGATACGCCCTTTCTGAGCTGTTTTCAAGAAACCGCAAAAAAAGAGCTTACGTTGGTTCAAAACGCCTGATCAGCAAGTGGGCAAATAAATTTACCCTATTTTAAACCAACAAGCCGAGGCTTATACTGCCTAAAAACAAGGGGCAAGCTCGCCTTCCAAGCCGGCTGAATAAGCCGGCTTTACAAACTAAACTTTTGGTGTTAGGATTGGCTGTTTAGGGGCTGAAAACCATTTAAAATTCAAATTAAGCAAACTTTATACCCTAGCTTTATGAAAGGGAAAAAATATATGAAATACGGCCTGTCTTTGTTAAAGTCGCAGATCCTGCGTTTTAAACACCAGATGGTGAAAGGCACGGTTTGGGCAGCGGTCGCGATACTTGTGGCATCTTCCTTGCCATATAGACTGCACCTAGTTAATGGAAGCATATTGCCGGACCTTTTCACTGATGTATCCATCGTCAAAACTTGTATCCAAACAACGGGTAGCGTAGGCGACACTGTGAGCTTCCAGTTACTGGTTACTAACCACGATAACCAAGTGGCTGAAAATGTTTTGTCCTTGGACCTGCTAACAGTAGGATTGAGCTATGTAAGCAACACTGCTTCCAAAGGCACCTACAACGGTTTTACCGGAATGTGGGATATAGGCACACTGAACCCCGGAGAGCAAGCCACGCTCACTATCAACGCGACTCTAAATTCCTTTGCCAGTGGAACCATCACCAACCTCGCTGACGTAACCTCTACCGGCAGGGTGGACGATAATACGTCAAACAACTTCTCAAGTTGCGCTGTTACTGTGGTACCCAAAAGCGATCCAGTAACTGACACGGCCACTCTGACCTTGGTCAAAAATGTCGTAAATAATTACGGTGGAGCAGCAACAGCTTCAGCATGGACGCTGTCCGCAACCGGCCCTACAAACATCTCCGGAGCATCCGGTAGCAGTGCAGTCACCGGTGCGCTTGTTGACCCTGGCACTTATACCCTGGCCGAATCCACAGGTCCTTCCGGATACCAAGCTTCTGCTTGGAGCTGCGTAAAAAACACAAGCCCAGCCCAAGAAGGCAGCTCTATAACTTTAGCCAACAACGACACGGCCACTTGCACCATAACGAACAACGATAAACCTGCAAGCCTGACCGTAACTAAGGTAGTGGTCAACGATAGCCAAACCGGCGAAGCAGCAGCCACCAACTTTACCGCGATCTTGAAAAACAGCCAAGGGAATACCGTTTCTACTAAAACATTTACTGAAAACGGGACAGCAGTATTCTCTGATTTGTCTGCAGGAGCTTACATTGTCACTGAAACAGGGCCCACAGGTTACTCGGCAAGTTTTACAGGTGACTGCAATTCTGCCGGTGAAGTAACTTTGGCTTTGGGTAGTACCAAGGCCTGTACCATCACCAACAACGACAACGCCCCTACAGACTATGATTTAAGCCTCACTAAAACAGCCAGCGATACTGCTCCAGATGCCGGTCAAACTCTTGTGTACACTCTGCAAGTGAAAAATGCTGGCCCAGCCACAGCTCCAGGCGTAGTGGTAACTGATGTTCTTACCTCTGGACTGTCTTATCAAAGCGATGACGGCGGAGACGCCACTACTTACGCTGACGGAACATTAACCTGGAATGTTGACAGCTTGCTTTCCGGGGAAACCAAAACTTTGTTGGTTACAGTTGTTGTGGGCACTCAAACTCAAGGAACCTCCATAGTCAATACAGCTAGTATCCCCAGTTACGAAAACGACCCCAATGCCGAAAACAATACCGCAACAGCGACCGTAAGGGTAAATTCCGGCTTTACAATCAGCGGATACATCTACAAAGATAACAACACCCAAAACGGGGAATTTGACAAACAAAATGAAGACGGCCTTTCAGGCTGGTCTGTATATTTGGATGACGATAACAACAATGCTTTAAATGGCGAAGAAACCCAAACCACATCCGGCACAGGCGGCTACTACGAATTTACAAATTTGGTAGCTGGTTGCTACACAGTGCGTGAAGTCTTAAAAGACAACTGGAACCAAACCCAGCCGCTAGAGCAAGACGAACGCGAATACTTAGTTTCTTTAGGAGGAGCAGAGTGCTGGGAGAGAACGGAAGAAGTTACTTTTCTT
>CAYYEK010000052.1:0-7444 GCA_964470855.1 uncultured Candidatus Saccharibacteria bacterium | reverse complement strand
CATAACCATTACATAATTGTACTATGTAAGGTTACGAATCGTACTAATTACCTATACTTAATATAACCTATCCGAAAAATACTATTCTGTCATTCCAAACTAGATTTGCCTGCCCGACACTGGCGGGGAATCCAGAATTTGGCTTATTTAATGGATCCTGAATCCCTCCTACGCACAAAGCTTCGGCGGGCAGGCAAGTTCAGGATGACGGATAAGAGTAAAAATTATTTTTCGGATAGGTTCTAGTTATAACTACTTACTTTTTATATTTATTATTTACTTTTTGTAACTTATGCTCTCACAAGAAAAAGTAAGAAGGATGATCTTAGGGGAAGAGATAACGATCGAGCCATTTTTTGCCGAAAATTTTAAAGGTCCTGGTGTGCGTTTGCACTTGGGTAGCTGGTACGAACTTTCGCCCGGTCGGGAGGTAGACCTAGACTCTTTAGGTAGCCTAGAGCCACCAGTGCTTACGGAAACGAGCGAGGTCAGGTTGTTGCCTAACCAGATGATGCTGGCAAAAACACTAGAAAAAGTAACTATACCGGAAAACGCCCCAGTGGTTGGTTGGATTCAGACCCGTAGAACTTTGGCGAATTTGGGCTTGCAAATTAACTCAGCTGACGCTTATTTGCTGCCTGGGCTAGACGCTAACATCTGGTTACAACTGAAAAATCAAAGCGACCACACATTGCTTATGCGTAGAGGCACTGATCTAGCCCGACTGTTTTTCTTTGAGATAAATTAGACAGAGAACAGTTGATTAGCGCGATAGCGAGTTAGCGGTATAGTTTATAGAAAGCAGTAAATAGTAATTAGCAACAAGAAAACAGAATAAAATCTTTAATCCTTGATCTTTAATCCTTAACTAGAGGAGAAGTATATAGTGGGATGACGACTAACTTAAGTTCTAAATTCTAAACTTAAAATCCTACCTGTCCGTCGAAGTCTCAGCGTAGGAGGATACAATATCTAAAACTAAAATTTTAGGTTTCTAAATACTTGGTACTATTTACTTCTTATCGTCTTCTACTTACTTTTTGCTGTTTACACTTTACTTTTTACTTTTCTTAAAACCAATGAAAGCGAAAATATCAAAACTTATTCAGGGTATAGAGCTGCCTGTATACCACTCCAGTGAAGCAGCTGGGTTTGATATCGCTGCTGGAGAAAGTGTGCTAATTCAGCCCGGAGAAGTAAAAAAAATCCGCACCGGCTTAGTCATAGAAGCGCCAGTGGGGTATTTTCTTATGCTGACTTGCCGCAGCAGCTTATCATCTAAGAAGGGCTTGCACTTGGCCAATGGTGTTGGTACCATAGACCGCGATTACTCCGGCCCTGAAGATGAAATCCACATCATACTGCATAATTTTACTGCTCATGAAGTGAGGGTGGAAAAAGGAGAAAGGCTGGTGCAGGGGATATTTTTACCAGTAGAGCAAGTGGAGTGGGAAGAGCAGGGGCAGATCCGCGAACAGAGTAGGGGTGGAGTGGGAAGCACGGGAGGCTATGCAGCTTTATAGGCGAATAGTAAACTCTAATACCTAATTCCTACTTACTCCTCACTCTTAAATTCGTATCATTGGTGTGCATTTGTATATTTGCATCGCAACACATGAATTTGAAGGCATTTGTAGGTTCGGGTATTTGTAAGTTTAGTATTTGGTAGGTTTCAATTCTTTGTTTATACAACTAGTTCGTATATTTGTAAGTTTAGTATTTGGTAGGTTCTATGAAGACTGTTTTTGAAAATTTCGCGTATACACTCAAGCGGGTGGCTAGGGCAAAGGCTCTGCGGATTATCATCAAACCCGGCGGGCAGGTGGTGGTGACCGCGCCCAAGTGGCTTGCCCAATTAAAGGTGCGAGAATACGTACAGTCACAGCAGGTGTGGATTGCAGAAAAACTTGCGCAAACGAAAAGTCCAAGTCAGTTTCCACAACTTACTAAAGACGAACTTGCTAGGGTGAAAAAAATGGCTTTGCGTAGCTTCATAGAAAGGCTTAAGGAGCTAAATGTCCACTACAACTTTGTGTATACCCGGGTGGGTGTTCGTGATCAGTCTACTCGCTGGGGGAGTTGTTCTAAGTCCGGAGGTTTAAGTTTTAACTACCGGTTGTATTTTTTAAGACCCGAACTTCAGGACTATGTTTTGGTACACGAGCTTTGTCACCTTAAAGAGTTGAACCACTCTCCCCAGTTTTGGGCCTTGATGGCTGAAACTTTGCCTGATTTTAAAACCCTGCGCAAAGAGCTTAAATCTTTACAGTTGTGAATTTTGTTTAATTAAAGATCAGTCGTGAGTTTGGAAGCCTTAAACTCCGACTTTTAGTATGGATTTAAGCTTAAAAAGGTTGGACTTCAACAGTATCGGTGGTATTCGACAAATTCTGTTTTTTATCTCGAACCTATCTTTGTCGGTTAGGTCTTGAACAGTTTTTTTCACTGCCTTTAGTAGTTTGTTGTGAGTAACAATAACGACCGAGCTGGATATTAGGGTTCTAAGTGGGGATGTGGGTAAGGTGAGAGTTTTCTTCACCTGCTTAAAATTACGATTTAGCGTGCTCAAGCAGTCTTGAAAAATGTTTTTTGACACCAAAAGTTCATTAAACGACTGGATATTGGTCTGAGTAAAGCCTTGAGAAAGAATTTGATGCAGGAGTAATTTTTCGCAAACTTTTTCGGTTTTTTTCAGAATCAAATAGTTTGGGTAAGTGAGTCTTCTATTTAAAAAATCACTACCGTAGTCTTTGTAGAAGTTCTTTTCAACAGTGCCGTCGTGTAGGCTAGGTAGCGCATAGTCGCCAATGTCATTCGCGAATTGCAGTAGGGTGATAGCTTGGGTATAAAATTCACATAACATATCAATTTCAGGGTGTTGGTACAGCGTTTCTACTCCCGCAATGTATCCCATCAGCGCACAGCGTCCATAAAACTGACCGCTTATTTTTCTACAGCGCTCAAAGTAAGCCAGCATGAATTCGGCTTCGGATTTAAACTGGTCGTACTGGTCAAAAGTTGTGTTTACATCATAAATTTGGGCTAGCGCGATGTCTTGGTCGATCTCTTTTATAATTCCGGACAGTCGTAGTTTGACCTGATCATTCAGGTCAGCTTTTTCAACCAGTGATTGTGCTATATCGCGGCTGATCAGACCAGCCAAGACTCGGTTCCTCTCGTCTTTTTCACCGGCAATGTCGCCTTTTTTATCTAAGAACTGGTTTATATAATAGGTTGCGATATTTTCGGCTTCTATTGCCGCTGTTAGTAAGCCGATCTTTCTCTTCTCTTTTGCTTCTAGTTCATCAGGGTAAATAAGGCCGCCCTTCGCTAAACAATAACCAGCATAGAAGACCAAGGGTCTGAAACTTTTAGCCTTGGCGATCTTTTTTTTAAATAAGGGCTCGACTACTGACCGGTGCTGTCCGTAAAAACATCGGATACCTTCTCTTAACCCATCAGTTGTAAGATTGGATACAGCGCTTTCTATGTTGTTGTACCACTCACTGCTTGACATAATTGGTGACTTTTAGAGTTCTTTGAAGATTGCAATGTAAATTCTGGACTTATCGGATCGTATGCAAGTTTAGTCAACAGATACGGAAGTGCTGTTTTGTATTACTTTAACAGAGGCTGGTGTCATAAAGTATCCTGAATTGTCTATCTGGACTTCGCCAAAAATAGGCGACTGCCATTTATGATTTTGTGACAACAACTCTGGCAGCTGTTTGCTGCTTAAGCGCACAGCGGCAGTTTCTTGTAAGTTAATCAGCATTTTTATTAAGTCATAAGTGTAGGCTGAGCCTGCTTCCGGTGCGCTGCCGTATTTGCTTTCAAACTTTTGTAGGAATTCAGGTGACGATGCGTCGCTGATATACCACATTCCTTCAAAGAGGCTTTTATTATTACTCCAGTCGAACATTTCAACAGAGGTTACGGGTTTGGAGTACCCTAGTTTTCGCAGTTGCTCAGTAAACATTTCTAAATTTGGAGGAAAAAGCTCTAGTACCACGATGTCTGGTTGGGTCGCGTAAACTTTCACTGCTAGTGACTTTATGTCTTTATCTTCAGTGCTAGATTTCTCTCTAGCAACTATATCTATTCCAGCTTTTTCCAGCTCCCTTACTAATGTTTCGCCAACCGCGACCGTACCCGGGTGGTTCGCTTCAACTATTGCAATCTTTTTATAGCCTCTTCTAGATATCTCTGCAGCCATTAGCTCTCCTTCTTTGCTGGGTGGTGTCCAATGAATAAAATTAAAATTGCCTTCCGAAGCTGTTGGGTCAGAGGCTATAGCAAAGTGGCTAATTTGTTTCTGTTCTGCTATGGGTGATACTGCCAATGAGGTGCTAGAACCAAAATTGATTAAAGCAAGTAGATTGGGATCTGCAATTAGTTTTTGTGCTGCGGTTGTGGATTTTTCAGGGTTCAAGCCAGTGTCTTCAAAAATTAGACTGTATTCAAATTTCGTACTATTTTCCTCTTCTAATGCTAGTTGAGCAGACTTTTTTGCAGATTCTCCTAGGGAGGCGGCATCGCCACTCATAGGGAGCAGTAAGCCTATCTTAACCTTAGTGTCCCCACTGTTTTGTGAGCTAACATTTAAGAAGCGGTCCCCAGTATCCATAAAGGACAGTATAAGCAGGAGTGCAGATACTGCTATAAGAACGTATACAATTTTTTTCATATATAGACCCCAAGTGCGACTTGTTTAATGAAAACGCCAATATCTTATCAAACTCGAGCAGGTAAATGAGGGGAGAAAAAGACTTGCTTCTATAAAGGTCTTAACTAAGACACAAAACTGAGGTTTATACAAACTGTCGGTTTATTTTGACAAAATAAGTATAATTATGCTATATTTCTTATATGCAGATAAGAAATGTCAGATTAGTTGAGTCATTACAAAAAGCCGGATTTAATGATAAGGATGCTCGTGTTTATGTGGCTCTTTTAGAAATAGGGGGTGGTTACCCATCTAGAATCGCTGACTATGCGGGGTTGAAGCGCGCTACGGTTTATAATGTTTTGTCTGCGTTGGCGGTGAGAGGCTTGGTCAGTGAATTAGAAAGAAGGAATAAAATTTTTTATCAAATTGACAGACCTGGGAAGGTAGTAAATTTTTTGCGTGGTAGGGTGCGGATTGCGGAGGAGGGGGTAGAAAGGGCAGAGCGGCTTTTACCGGAATTGAACAGCCTGTTTTCTTTGTTAGGCGACAAGCCAAGGGTCTTATTTTTTGAAGGGAGGGAGGCTGTATTAAGTATATGCGATGATGTTTTATCTAGCGGTCCGGGACAACAGATGTGCGCATTTTCAAATGCAGAAAAATTTGCAGGCCTCATGACAACGGCTGAGCTAAGTAAATACGTAAAAGGTAAAGAAAAAATGGGTATTACTACCAGAGCGGTCTTACCGGACACCCCGGGTAATCGGTCATATGGGCAACTGTCATACCAGGGGACTGAAAAAGATATTTGGCCAGAGGTTCGTTTTGTTTCACCTGAACGGTTTCCTTATGAGGCAGAAATTACTATTTATGGTCAGAACAAAGTTGCGATAACAAAGTTTGGTGGCGAACAACTGATAGGAGTAATAATTGAGGATAAGATAATACACGATATGATGCGTATGGTTTTTGAGCTCGTTTGGGATAATCCGGTTGTTAAAACTTGATCCTTCCATGCTTCAGTGTAGTTGATAAAAAAACCGAGTGGGTGAACCGCTCGGATTTTTTATAAATGATTCTATATCCTTTTAGCAAGGGTTTGCGCTCCTAACCAAGAAAGCTCAAAAATTTTTCTAAGGGCCATAGCTATTTCTTGGCTTTCCATGATAATGCCAAGATTTTCTTTCCATGAGGCGATCATTACCTTATTGTCATAAATGTTGATTTCTGGGGAAAATCCATACTCTTGTTTTGGTATGAACAGCGATTCTCTAAGTTCATCCTTGTCTCTTTTGGACAAGCTCAATGACTCTTGGCTAAGCGGGAAAATTGCGCGTATGGGTATTTTATTGGCTGCTCGGCGTTTGTAATATTTGGGAAAGTAGTGAGGTAGAGTTCCCTCGGTGTGTTCCACTGAAGCGTAGGCCAGTATAGGTCCGTGACTAGTAAGAGTATCCTCATAAACTTCTTGTAAACCTTCTTTGCCCTCATAAAACCTTACACGAGGGCGCTTGGCGATGCTGTGTAGAGATTTTAATTCTGGTATCGCCAAATTTGCTTGTTCTTGAAGTCGTTTTGCCGCCTCGACGCGCATATCAACTATAGTTCGCAAGTGCTCGGGCGACTCTGCTGCGTATTCTTTTTTTGGTTCTTTTCCTAAAACACTAACCATTTTTTTGCCAGCTAGTTGGTCCAGTATCGCGTATGCTGAAGTGCGGGTGACTTTGGCTGTTTTTGAAATTTGTGTGACCGAAGACGGTCCCATTTCTAAAAGGGCGAAGTATATATTGGCTTCATTTTTACTAAGCCCTGCGGTTAATAAAAACTGATAAAGAGGGGTTTTTTGGGTGTTCATATCCCATACTATAGCAGTAGTATTACCATTGTGTCTAGTAGACTAGACAAAATATGATAAGTTTTTACCTTATATAAGCATTAAATATATACATAATGCTAGAGCGTTTACCAACAACAGACACATTTGCAAAACCCTGATAAAGTTCCAAGACGTAATTATTCAGGATAATATGAAAGAGTCAATGTATGATCAGGAAGGCGTGGGGGGTGTCTTTTCAGAGAGATCAACTGCCAAAAGTCTTGAGAAATGCTCAACAAGCAGAGTGGCGGTATCTGCGGCCTATAATAGTAGACCTTGCAAAGTCGCTAAATAAACCTATTGCCCTGCTTGACATTGGTGTTGGGGATGGGAGAGTAATTCAGCTAGCGCATCGAGATAAAAAAGTGTGGAATAGTATACGTAAATACATTGGTATAGACAATGCCTCTTTAAGCATGGAGAAGTCAAAAGAGGTTGTACATTCTTTGAAGCTAGAAGATAGGGTTGAGCTAATAAACTATGACGCTATCGTGCTCCAAGATCTCAAGCTTACGACTACGCTTGAACTAATAATCTGCACCTGGTTTACTCCTGGGAATTTTTATCCAGAAGGTTTTCCATTTGATACATTTCAAAAAGACGACTCGTCTTGTGATATAGAAGAAAACTCAAAGTTTACTCAAGTATTTATGTCCGCCTACGACATTCTTTTGCCAGGAGGCAAGCTCGTACTGGGATCGGTATATAAGGACAATGACCAAACCAGGAAGAAACAAGAACGGAACTATCGGAGTTTTGGTTGGGAGGTTACTACAGGGCCACTACAATCCTTTACTGCTACTAAAAATAGGTTTTGGTCACAAAGGTTTACTAAAGAAAGAATTTACAAGGCTCTAGACTAGCAGACTAACATCTGTTAACCTAGATTTATGCTTAAGTAC
>CAYYEK010000051.1:0-7645 GCA_964470855.1 uncultured Candidatus Saccharibacteria bacterium | reverse complement strand
AGACAGCTTGAAAAAATAATTTTCCTCCTCAACCACTTCTGGGGCGACACTGTGCAATGGACAAACTCCTTCTACCAATTCCGCTTCTTTCTTGAATGACTCACAGCCTACACAGTATAGTCCATTATATCTGTTTTTATATATGTCATTGTTTGCCTCGCACCGTTTCCAGATTTCTTGTGCGGCTTTTTTATGATTTTCATCGGTTGTCCGTATAAATGCATCGTACGAGAGGTTTAACTTCTGCAGGGATTCTTTAAACCTTCCCGCAAAATGGTCCACGTACTCTTGTCGCCCCTCTCCCTTTTCATCTGCTTTTTGTGCGATCTTTTGGCCATGCTCGTCAGTCCCTGTATTGAAAAACACATCGCGCCCCAAAAGTCGCCAGTACCTAGCGAGTATATCTGCCTCTACAAATTCGTATGCATGCCCTATGTGAGGATCTGCATTTACATACGGCAAGGTTGTAGTTATATAAAAAGCTTTTTCCATAAAATAAAAGGCTCATTTCAAGCCTTTTAAGTATATACAAGCAAGTTATTTAGCGCAAACTTTAATTCTTTACAGTCATACCGGGCTTTATACACTGAAACGCCGGCCCAAGAAATTAACCGAATACAAATCCCTGCCGTAAGTATGATACATGTAACCCCTCGACATAGCCTCGCCTCGCCAAAGCTCTCGTGAAGCGGGTCGGGACAGGTTCGTATAATAGTGCAATATTTTTAATTCTTTGCCCCTTCTCCCCTCAACTCCTCTATCACCACCATTATAGCGCTGGCAAGCGGTACCGCCAAAAGCAAACCTATCACCCCGGCCAATTTAAACCCTATCAGTAACGACAAGATCACAACCAAAGGCGAGACCCCAACCGCTTTTTGCATCACTTTTGGTACCAGTACATACCCTTCTATCTTTTGTACAAAAACATAAGCTATGACAACACCTAATGCCAAGGCCGGGCTCTGAGAAATCGCAAAGAAAAACGCTGGCACCGCGGACAGGATAGGGCCTATGTACGGTATGACCTCCAGCATCCCCGCTAGCATAGCCAGAACCAGAGCATACCGCACGCCTAAAATCTTCAAAGCAACAAAGGTCAATAAAAATATAGACAAGCTCAAAACCAACTGCCCCAGTACCCAGTAACCCATTTTTTTCTGGATACGGGACAAAACTTGCATCACCTGTTCCTGTCTGCGGATGGGAACCAATGGCCGCACCAACTCTTTCATCCCATTCTCATCTGCTACCACCAAGTAAAACGACACCACCAACACAGTCACCACCCCGGTCAACCCGCTAAATATCCCCATGGTCCCAGCAAAAACTGTGCCGTCGTTGTTTTGAAAAATATTTTGAAGAAAGTTCCCACCGCCGACATCGCCGAAAAAGGAGTGAAGTATAGGATACTGATTTCCATAAGCCTTTAAAAACTCCGGCAGATTTGTAGATAACAACCTAAACTGCTCGCCAACTGCTGGTGCTATCAAAAAAGCCAACAGGCCTACCAACCCAAAGACCATTATATAAACTGCCAAGACCGAAACAGCCCGCGGTATCTTCTTTTTATTTAAGTAGTCCGCAAGCGGATCAAGAGCCGAAGCCAGCACCACAGACAATAAAAATATAGCAATGATTTCTCGTATCACCCACAAAAATACGAGCAACAGACCCACCCCAACAACCTTTAGGATGATCTGCGTTGTTTTTTCCAATTCAGAAAATTTCATACGTCAAGTATAGAAAGAATACCAGGAAATTGCAAAGCACCCTGCAACTCGCTCAAAATTATAAATTTTTCCTCATAACACAAAGCCAAAAAGACCTACGCCGACCGTGTATTTAGAACAGCGCGTAGGTCAAAAGAAACGATTTAGACCAGAAAACAGGCAAAACTAGTCCTCGTCCAAGGACATACTGCCTTCCTCTAGGATCCTCTTTGCTTCTTCAGTCTGAACATCCATCTTCCGCAGACCCTCCAAGCAATAAGCCTTTATCTGTTCTCGTAAAAAGTCCGTCAACCCTTCTGTTTGCAGATCCCGTATAAGGATTTCTTTAATAGTCTCGTCCAGTTCTGAAATCTGGATGAGGTAAATTATTTTTTTTATTTTTTCGTCCATTCTTTACTCCTGTACCGCCTTATGCAGAGCGACTAATACCTGTTCTGAGCTTAAGCCATCAAATTCCGCGCCAAACTGCTGTAGCGCATCATCGTCTAAGTCAGTAGTCCACTGCGAGCTGCCGTATGGTTTTGTATTTGTATCCATTTTTTACTCTTTAAATTTAATTTTTCCTCCAAACTAGATGCAACATAGCAGGTAAATTCAAACTAAGTCAAGAGCAAAGCCTAAAAAAAATATTTCGCTTAACCCCGTTTTAGTTTGTCTCTAATTTTTTTCAGTATATCTATGTCTTTTGCTACCTTGTCGTGCTCTGTTTCCAAGATCAAAGGAAAGTTCTCCCCTTTTTTAGGCAAATTTTTAGCAAGCTCTGCTAAAAAACTTTTTACTCCAGCAACGCCTATCTCTCCCTCACCCAGATGTTCGTGCCGGTCTTTATGGCTGGCAAATGGCACTTTACTATCATTGACATGACTCATCAAAAAAGGATACCGCCCGAGCCACCGCACAGCCTCTTCAAAGGTTTTCCGAGCACTGGCAGGGGTTCTAAAATCATAACCAGAAGCAAAGGCATGTTGGGTATCAAAGCAAATCCCGCCGAAAGTATCATATTTTGCCAAGGCCGCCGCCAACTCCGCCAATTCTTCAAAGGTATCCCCTATCACCTCTCCTGCACCAGCAGAAATCTCTACGAGTAGCTGTGTGCTCCCCCTAAAACCTTCCAGTACTTCCCACAAACCTCTTTTTGCTTGAGCAAATCCTTGGCTGTTATTTTTCACACTTCCCGGGTGGAACATTACAAAAGTCGCGCCTAAAAGACTACCTCGTTCTAATTCTTCCCGCACAATACGAACCGAGGCTTTGAAGATCCGTTCTTCTGCCGAACCAAAATTGATGTAATACGGGGCGTGGATTACAAACTGACTAAATCCACAATCAGCCATGGATCGCTGAAAGCTCTGCACAATTTCGTTGGTCAGCTTTGGCGCAGGCCCACCTTGTGGGCTCCGAGAGAAAATCTGAAAAGTCTCGCAACCAAGTTCTTTGGCCCTTGCAGGAGCTTTGTCTAGACCTCCTGCTATACTCACATGGCAGCCAACTTTGAAATTCATAGTGCTGATTTAAACATTAACCACTAATTATAACTACCCAGTTCCTAAAATCCGCCACCTGCCCATACTGCACTTGATAGTAAAGTTGCTCTAGCCGGCCTGTAACCTCCCCTTTCCGACCTTGCCCCACCATCCGCTTGTCCACGCTTAGTATGGGTGCGATCCTGGCACTGGAACCTGAAAAGAAAAGCTCGTCTGCGGTATACAACTCACTTCTATCCACCTGCCTTGTCTGGCAAGGTATCCCCAGATGTTCAGCAAGACGCATAACCGTATCTCGAGTTATGCCTTCTAAAATATCGGAACTACTGCTGGGAGTGACAAGCGACCCGCCTTTCACCATAAACAAATTGGCCACTGTTCCCTCAGCTACATGACCAGATTCGTCCAAAACGATAGCTTCATCATATCCGTCCTGTAAAGCTTCGTTTTTTATGAGCGCATTACTAGCATAACTGCCATTGACCTTGGCTCTGGCAGGTATGGCATTATCCGCAACGTGCCTCCAACTACTAACACGAACATGCGCACCTTCTTTGGGGTAAAACTGGCCCATAGGGTAGATGTAGGCATAAAAGCTATTTTTCAAGCCCCCGATCCTTGTACCGGCAATAAGCTCGTCTATGAAAACCGAGCACCTTACAAGGATATTTTCCTCTACCTTGTTGCGCCTTAAAAGCTCCGCTACTTGCTTTTGAAAATTTTCGTAAGGATGACTCACAGCAAAATCCTCAAAACCCATAACCCTACATGAGTTCACCAACCTTTGCCAATGATCTTTCAGTCGAAAAACAAAAAGCTCAGCAGTGTCTTGATTACAGACCACATTAAAAACAGTATACACGGCAAGTCCGTATAGCACCGGAGAGCTGGCTATGCTCACATTGGCTTCTGTAAACGGCACCCACTCATCCCGAAAAATGACGGTGCCTGTCTTATAATCAAAACTACTCATCTATTCTTTACTTAAAATGTTAATCAAATTTTTCTCCTTGCTATTCGGACCGACCACTGCACAAGAAGCATTTAGCGGTTGGAAAACTTTCTTGGCTACAACTTGAACCTCTTGGGCTGTAGTTGCGTCAACTTGCTTAAATATCTCCTCCGGAGTTTTTACCTTTTTCTTAAAGGCCACCTGCTCCAGATACCAATCAAGCTTCGCTTGGTTATCTTCCAACGCCAACGCGGTTTTCCCCTTCAAATACTCCTTGGCCTTGGATAATTCCTTCTCATCTACTTTTCTAGCTTTGATTTTTTTCAGCTCTTGCCAGATAATGTCTACAGCCTCCTCGGTTCTACCAACTTGCAAGCCACTCATGACCCCGAACTGACCGGTATCTAAACTGGCACTGTTGCTGGCCAGTATGTAGTAAGCCAGGCCCCGTTTCTCCCGGATCTCGTCCCACAGCCGAGAACTCATCCCTCCACCCAAGATCACCGACAAGACCGCTACTGCAGTATTTCGCTTATCTTCCAAAGGAAAACTTTTAAAACCTAAAGTGAGATGCGACTGCTCTGTTTTCTTATGTTGCACTTTAACTCGTGGACGACTTTGGCGATCCTGAACTCGCTTCCACCCACCGCCTCGTTTTTTAGGTAGGTGACTCCAGTAGGTTTTTACCATTTTTTCAAGATCACGAGGTGAAAAATGCCCAGCCACCCCCAACACCATGTTGCCCGGCTGGTAGTGTCTCTCCATATAGCGACGGAAGTCAGCTGCGTGGAAAGATTGAACCGTTTTTTTGTAACCGATAATTTCTCTGCCAAACGGATCGCCCGGGTACATGATCCTGTCTAAAAGCTCCCCTGAAACTGACTGCGGATTATCACTTCGCATATTCATCTCTTCTACTATCACACCCTTTTCTTTTTCCAGCTCCTCTTCATCAAACAATGGCCTTTGAATCATGTCCGCCAATATGTCTGATATCAACCAAAAATGCTTGCTTCTAGCTTTTATGTAAAACTGAGTTGACTCCTTGCTTGTAGAAGCATTCATGTCCCCGCCTATACCATCAACGATTTCGTTTATACTCATGGCTGTCGGATACTTTTCCGTACCCTTAAACAAGAAGTGCTCCAAAAAATGGGACATCCCTGCTTCTTTTTCTGACTCACTGCGAGAACCAGTCTTTACAAATACATCTACCACCACGCTTTCCGCCTCCCTGCTCGGCACGCTTAGCACGGTCAATCCATTTGGCAAAACAATTTTACTGTATTTCATAGCTTCTTCATTATTATTCTCCCCTTTTTAGGGGAGATGCCCCGAGTTAATTGAGGGACAGAGAGGTTCCTATAACCTATCCGAAAAATAATTTTACTCCTATCCGTCATCCTGAACTTGATTCAGGATCCATTAAATAAGCCAAATTCTGGATTCCCTGCCTACCGCAGGCAGGCAAATCTAGTTTGGAATGACAGAATAGTATTTTTCGGATAGGTTCCTGGCTTCTTCATTACCCACGTTTGCTTAATCGTAAAATAAAAACTCCTCCGAACATTTTGCTTCATCCAACAACCCCGGAAGTAATCTTTTTACAACCTACTTTGGATATAAAAAGTCAAATCAACTATCTTCACCCTCTCCTGCTGTGCGGTATCACGATCGCGGACTGTAACCGCCTGATCCTCCAAAGTTTGGAAATCAACCGTGACACAGTAAGGTGTACCTATCTCATCCTGCGAAAAATACCTTTTACCTACATTACCCCTATCATCCCAAGCGACCATAAAGTTTTTCCTTAGGTCTTCGTATATCCCCCGAGCTTTTTCTACCAACTCCGGCTTGTTCTTAAGTAAAGGGAAGACTGCGACTTTGTAAGGAGCAAGGCGGGACGGCAGCTTCAATACAACGCGCTCTGGATCCGAGTCATCAAAGTGTTCGCACAAAAGAGCCAAAAAAGTCCTATCCACCCCCCAAGTAGGCTCTATACAGTGTGGCCAGTACCGTTCATTGGTATCCCCATCATAATACGGAGGCTCGTCTTTAAAATGATTTTTCAAATCAAAGTCCGTGCGATAAGCCAGTCCATACAACTCTTTTTTGCCGAACGGAAAATTGTACTCAAAATCAACAGTACGCTTGCTGTAGTGCGCAAGCTCCTCTGCCGGTACTTCCAACTCATGGATGTTTGACCTTTGTATCTTTAAATCGTCGGTTATCCAAAGCAGCATATTTTCCCTCCACATCTCAAAGTATTCGTTCCAGTCATCATCCACCGCAGGTGTAGGGATAAAATACTCTATCTCCATTTGTTCAAATTCGCGAGTTCGAAAAATAAAGTTACCGGGCGTGATCTCATTCCTAAATGCCTTGCCTTGCTGGGCTATCCCAAACGGCAATTTTTTTCGCGCAGTATCAAGCACATTTTTAAACTGGACAAACATCGCCTGGGCTGTTTCTGGACGAAAATAGGCGATGTTAGCCGCCTCTTCTGCTGGACCTATGAAGGTCTTGAACATTAAATTAAACTGCTTTGGATCAGAAAACCCGTCTTTGCTTTTACATACTTCGCAAGGGGTAGCGAGATCTATCTGGTCCGCCCGAAATCTGGAGTGGCACTTGTTGCATTCAACTAGCGGGTCGGAAAAAGTCGCCACATGCCCGCTTGCTTCCCAAACTTTGGGGTTCATAACCAAAGCGGCATCCAGCCCTACCATATCACTGCGTTCCTGCACAAACCGCTTCCACCAGAGTTGCTTAATGTTATTTTTCAACTCCACGCCAAGCGGACCGTAGTCCCATGAGTTTGCCAAGCCGCCATATATCTCGCTGCCGGGAAACACGAAGCCCCGACGTTTACACAGACTAACTATCTTCTCCATCCTGTCAGCCGTAGCCTTAGCGGAGGCTGATAAATCTTTTTGTTCCATATAGGCATTATAAAGTATTTTTCAGTAACATAGAAATCGAGCTTAGCTTAGGCATTTTTTAGAAGATGCCCATCGTGACGCCCTGTTGACCCGACCACCAAACACCCTTTCTTTGTCATCCCGACTGAAGCGTAGGCGTAACGGAGGGATCCCTCGACTTCGTCCCGCAAAGCCTGGACTCCACTCGGGATGACATAAAAAACCCGTCACTAAATACACAAAATTTATGTACTTAGGGACGAGCTCTTAAACCCGCGGTTCCACCCTTTTTCCCAGTCGGATGACTGGGCCACTTTACTCTATAGAATTGTCTAGCTCAGGCGCGCCACCACCTTCACAGCTACTTCACAGAGCATACACTCCCAAGAGTCTGTATGTCAAACACAAAAAACGTGAATTAACAGCATGAGCCTCATGACAAACCCTGAACCGTAAAGCCACAGCTAGCTGCGTTGAACGAAGCACTTAAATAGATTCGGGTAAACTTCCCCGAGCTTACGCTCGGGGTATTCCCCTAATCAAACAGCGCAGCTG
>CAYYEK010000050.1:4093-7726 GCA_964470855.1 uncultured Candidatus Saccharibacteria bacterium | reverse complement strand
GCTATTTTGGCTTGGATTTTTTCTTTACAAAGACTGGTGAAAAAGAAAACTTTGGAACTTGAAAAGGTAAATCTTGAATTGGAAGCCCGAGTAGCAGCTAGAACCCAGGAGCTGGAGCAAGCAAAATCCCAGCTAGAGTTAACCGTGAAGAAACTGCAAATTTCCGAAAAAAAAGCACAAAAACAGTTAGAAGAGCTGTCTTTGCTAAACCGCGCTATGTTGGGTCGGGAAGCTAAGATGGCAGACTTGAAAAAACAGTTGGCGGAATTAAAAAAAGGTGATGCCAAAAGGTAAAGATTTACGCATATCTGATACTGCTATAAGCCTGCCTCAAACTACGCGTGCGAGGTTTGTTTCGTGGATGTCTATTTTAGCCGCTGTTTCCGGTGTGTTAACTGGCATTTTTGAGTTGCGTGGGGGGCAGTTGTTTATGGGCTTTTTGGATTTGACCATCTCTTTAGTGCTGTTGATCTTTGGGTTATTGTCCATATTTTATTCACGACTACACGGGGCAGCGGCAAATATTTTAGTCATAGCTGGGACCTTGCTGCTCTTGATCTCTTTTGTCACCGGAGGTTTAGACAACAGCTCCGCTGCGTGGCTGGGGTTAGTGCCAGTAGTGGCGGTGTTCGTGTACGGCTGGAAAAAGGCGTTGTGGATAAGTGTAGGGTTTGTGGTTTATATCTTGCTGGCCTACGTATTTTTCGCTGATCTCATAGCACAAGGTCCGGCATATACTCCTGTGGCTGTTCGGCAGATTATCTTAGTTTTGGTGACCTATTATCTTGCAGCAGCCTACTTTGATTCAAGGTTGGAGGGTAGTCAGTCGGAATTGGCCATAAGACTCCAGGATTTAAATACAGCAAATCAAAAACTAGCCAATGAAATTCAACAAGAAAAGAAGCTCAAAGCGGAGTTGGCCGGTACTTTAGACAAACTCCAAGCCCAAGCCGCCGGAGAAGAGGACGCCAGAAGAGCTATGTTGAACCTGTTAGAAGATATCCAGGAAGAAAAGGAAAAGAGCCAAGAGCTTTCCAAACGCTTTATGCTAGCAACCCAATCCGCACAAATTGGAGTTTGGGAGTACGATCTTGAGAGTAAAGAACTGGTGTGGGATGAGATGATGTATAAGCTGTATCAGTTAGAAGGTTTAAAAAAACCTATAGATTTTGAATCCTGGCGAGAACTCTTTTTGCCTGAGGATAGGGACCGTCGAGACCGTGCCATAGCAGATGCGTTAGTAGGGAAGCAGGGCTATAACGATGTCTTTCGATTTACTACTAAAACCGGAGCTGTCCGGTATGTTCAGGCAAGTGCTTTGGTAACTCGGGACGCAGCAGGCAAGCCGTTAAAGCTTGTTGGAGTAAACTGGGACATCACTCGTGAGCAGGAGATAGACAAAGCAAAGTCAGAGTTTGTGTCCCTAGCTTCGCATCAGCTGCGCACTCCGCTATCCACTGTGGGCTGGTATGCGGAAATGCTTTTAGATGGGGACGCTGGAAAGCTCAACCCTGAGCAACTAGAATATGTCCGGGAAATACAGAAAGGCAACACTCGGATGGTAGAATTGGTCAATGCTTTACTCAATGTTTCAAGATTGGAATTAGGAACTTTTGTTATAGAGCCGGAAGCTGTGTCTTTACTTGAATTGACAGAGGAAGTACTTAAAGAGCAGCAGCCTCAGATTTCAGCCAAACATCAGAATCTGCAAAAAGAATTTTCCAAAACAGACATTAAGCTCTCTGTTGACAGGAGGCTTTGCCGGATGGTTATGCAAAACTTTCTATCCAACGCGGTTAAATACACTCCAGAGCAGGGCAGTGTTTCTGTGGGCTTGAAATACTTAAATGAGATGCCGAAGAATTTTCAGATTTTCGGTAAGAGTAACGACGTGTTGTTTTATGTAAAAGACACTGGCATAGGCATCCCTAAACAGCAGCAGGACAAGATCTTTGAGAAACTCTATCGAGCGGATAACGCAAAAGTGCTGGACTCGGACGGCACTGGTCTGGGTCTTTACATTGCAAAAACTATAGTAGAAGAATCCGGGGGTAAGATATGGTTTGAGTCAAAAGAAGGTTTTGGTAGCACTTTTTACGCCCTATTGCCTTCTAGTGGTATGCGTCCAAAAAAAGGGAGTAAGAGCTTGAGCTGAAAAGAACATTTTCCGCCAGAGGCGGACCCGCCTATGGCGGGTACATTTAACAGAAAGCAGAAAACATTAAACAGTCAATAGTCGTTAGTTGCGAGTCAGCTAGTTGATACCTAAGAAGTAGTAATAGTAGTAAAGTAGTAGAAGTAGTTAAAAGTTATGAGTTTTCAGTTGAAGTTTTGCCTTTTGACTTATGAATTATGAGTTTTTCCACCACCTGCCTCGGTGAAGCTCTTGCGAGACGGGCTCGCCTCGGTCTGTAATGGGCACCATTCGGGTCTCATAAAATGGTGCCCATTTTGGCTCAAAAGCAACGCTCGCTGTTCCTCACTTCCCTTCCTCCCCTAACCCCTCCTACCTTAGGAGGGGAAGGGGAGAGGGTTGTGCATTCGCTATAGTTTTTTATTGTTCTGGTCATCGTCATAGTTATTGTTATAGTTATGATTTTTCTTAATTCTTAATTCAAAAAAATGAAAACCATACTTTTAGTTGAAGATGAAGAGCCTTTAAGGCACGCGCTAAGTAAAAAGCTTAAGCACGAAGGCTATGCTTTAGCCGAAGCTACTAACGGTAAAACCGGTTTGGATTTAGCCATAACTTTGCATCCAGAACTGATCCTGTTGGACATAGTTATGCCGGTTATGGACGGTATAACCATGCTTAAGCTGCTGCGGGACGATTCTTGGGGCAAAACCGCAAAAGTTTTGCTTTTAACCAACTTAAATGACAGTGAAAAGGTGGACGAGTCAGTACGAGCACAAGCGTATGACTACTTAGTGAAAAGCAACTGGAAGTTGGAAGACTTGGTTAAGCTCATAAAAGAAAGAATAGGGGAGTAAGAAGCTCGTCATCGCTTCCCATAGTGTAGACAGAAGATAGTGGCTCCTCCTATTTTGAGCAGGGTTCAACAATGGGTTTTACCCATTTTATCACTTGACGAGAAAGTATGGTTTTCATTATAATTTACATACAAAAACCTATGCGGCAGATAATTGAAAGTACAAGAGCATAAACTCGTGTTAAAACAAGGGTGAAAATCTCCTAAAAAGTTTGGCTTAAAAAAGCCCCTTTTCAGTAGATTTTGGC
Organism: uncultured Candidatus Saccharibacteria bacterium; assembly: GCA_964470855.1. GTDB lineage: Bacteria > Patescibacteriota > Doudnabacteria > UBA920 > UBA920 > CAYYEK01. The sequence goes on along the minus strand of CAYYEK010000050.1, from coordinate 4,488 downwards.
CTTTGTTTTGTTATAGTACTAAAGGCCTACCTTAAGCGGATTTCTCACTGTAACATTGTGAGAGTTTGTCCGTTTAAAAAACCGATAGCGAGCACAACAGTAGAAAAAGAGGGTTTTCGCTATCTATTAACATTAGTTATTGGCCTTAAAAAGGAAACACCTTTTGTAAGGTGCCTCAACATTTAGTTTTGGACAGCTAGCGTCTGTGCCCAAAACCGAGGCTTCCTGGTCGAACTTACCAAAGCGTGACAATTTTCCATTTTAAGGGTTCAATAATCCCGCAAGGCGACAGCTTGCAGGCGTACTCTAGAGCGCCTTTAATGCGAGACTAAGCGTTTTGCGTGGCAAATTAATCTGTTTTCAAAAAATAATTGAGTGTATCAATTGAGCATTCA
>CAYYEK010000050.1:0-4083 GCA_964470855.1 uncultured Candidatus Saccharibacteria bacterium | reverse complement strand
CCTCCGTTCCGAAACTAGACACAAAGGAGCGAGCAGATTTTGAAAACTCGGAGAATACAATGTCTACAAATCTTGCAAAGAAAATCTTTGCTGGGTTGTCCGCAGTAGCTATTACCGTCGCCGTCCTTCCGACTGCGGCTTTAGCAGCTGCTCATCCGGTTGGCACTAATGTAAATTATCAAGGCACAGTCTGGATGATCTACAACGGTACTTCCGGTGTATGCCGCAGAGCTTACACCTCTGCTGGTGCTTTCCTGTCCTACGGCTTCAATTCTTGGAGTCAGGTAGTGGAAGCCAATGCTGACGACCTCGCACTACCTGTCTGTTCTGAAGGGTTCATCCCTCCACAGGACGGCAGTGTCATTTTCTCTGACCGCGGTGCTGACAAAGGCACTGGTTATGTCGTTTCCGGCGGCATGAAATATGGTTTCCCAACAGAAGCCGCTTTCAAAGGTCAGGGTTACAGCTACAGCAATGCCACTTGGGCTGACGTTTCCTGGATGTCCATGGGCGGCGTAGTAAACGATGCGGCGCAAGCCCACGTTCCCGGAACTCTTATCAACAACGGTGGTACCGTTCAGCTCGTTGGCAACAGCGGACTTATGGGTATCCCGGACATCGCGACCTTCAACTCTTGGGGTTACAGCTTTGCCAAAGTCGTCCCGGCGAATGCCGCTGACAAGGCTAAGGCTCAAACCGGTGTGATGGCTATGCGACAGGCCGGACAATTGTCCCCTGTGGCTATGACCACCACCCCAACCCAACCAACCGGTCCTTTCAGCGCTATGCTACATTCAGGCACCCCGGCTATGGGCACTGTGATCGCTGGCCAGGCTATTGCTGACCTTGCTCACTTCACCGTTTCCGGTTCAGGTACTGTCACCAGCGTAACCTTAAAGAGACTAGGCGTATCAGCTGATACTACACTAGCTGCCACCTATCTATATGATGGTAATGTTCGGTTAACGGACAGCGCTACTGTATCTTCTGGTGTGATCACCTTCAACAACCCAGCCGGGCTGTTTACAGTTTCAGGCAGTAAGACTTTTTCAGTAAGGTCTAACATTGCTGCTTCTACAGCTGGTCAGACAGTTGGGGTGCAGATTACTCACATAAACGGCACTGCCTTGGCTTCTCAGCCATCTGGCAATATGTTTACCGTAGCCTCTGCTCCTTCTAACTTTGCGACTGTTGACTTTAACACTACAACTACTCCTTCTACCTCCAGTGTTGATCCACAAAATGACTTCACTGTATGGCAGAATGTGATCACAGTTGGTAATGAAAAAGTCCAGTTCAAGTCTTTGAAGCTCCGCCAGGTTGGTTCCATAGCTAGAACCGATGTCCAAAACTTCCGCTTGTATGTTGACGGCGTCATGGCCGGCTCAGCAGTGGCCTCTATGGACAACGACAGCTATGCCAATTTTGACCTAGGCAATGGCGTGTTACTTTCAACTGGTAACCGCACTATCAAGGTCGTAGCAGATGTAATTGGTGGTTCTAACCGCAACATGATTTTCAGCCTCCGACAGGCTGCTGATGCCATGTTCGTAGACAATCAGTTCGGTCAACCAGTATTGGCCACTGCTGCCTCTTCTGCTTTCTCCGCCCGTGAATCTGGGACAATCAGCTTAAACGCTGGTTCTCTGCAGGTTACCAAGAGAACTGACTCGCCAACCGGAAACATCACTGAAGATTCATCCAATGCTGTAATTGCAAAATACGATGTGAAGGCTTTTGGTGAGGCGATGAAAGTTGAATCTTTGCGTGTCAGAATCGATGAAGACGACGACGACACAGCCTTTACCTTGCGTAATGGCGCATTGTACTTAGACGGTGTTCAAGTTGGTTCCACAGCAGCTATAGCAGCTGACACTGATACCACCTTGGCCTATACTGAGTACACCTTTGGTTCTTCCTTCGTAGTTACGCCTGGAACTCCTCGAGTACTTGAAGTTAGGGCCGACATCTTTGACAATGATGGAGCTGATGGCTTAGCTTCTACTGACACAATTCAAGTGGAAGTTGGCGCTGGCACCAGCAATGTGCAAAGAATGGCCTCCCTTGGTTACGGAACATACCCAAGCGCTTATCAAGAGGCTGGAACTTTGACCGTAGCTGTTGGATCCTTGACTGTAGCTAAGAATACTTCTTATGCTAACCAGAGCATCGTAGCTCCTAAGAATAACTACTTGATTGGTAGTTATAACATCCAGTCTTCTTCTACTGAAGGCGCTAATATCACTTCAGTAGTCATTGACTTTGATGAGGTACAAGATGCATTTGACGCTTCAGATGATATCACTAACATGTACATCAAGATCGGCACATACACTTCACCTATCAAGTCCAGCGTTGCTGATACGGCCAATACTTACTCAACAAATGTAACAGTAAACGCCGGTCAGACCGTGGTACTTGAAGTATGGGGTGACATTGCCGCTTCTTCAACAGATGGCGACGGAACTGCTGACTACGCTGAATCCAGCGCAACAGTTTCCTACACCACCTTGAATTCCAACACTTCAACTTCAGCTGCTGAAGTTGATGGGCAAACTATCACTTCTACTACTGGCTCCTTCAGCATCACTGCTGTGTCCAGTCAAGACAAGATAGTTGCTGCTAACCAAACGGTTGAAGCAGTTAGGTATAACTTTGCCGCTACCAGCGACAGCTATACTGTAACTGAAATTCAGTTCCATGTAGGTTCCTCCACGATAGCTTCGGCTGTTAATATGGTTGAAATCTACGATGAATCCAATCCTTCTGTAAAGATAGGTGAGGCTCCGTTTGCTCAAGAGACGAACACAGCTGCTTTGATAACTGGCCTAAGCTTCAATGTTCCTTCCAATACCGACAAGAATATGATCGTTAAGTATGCACTTAACACCATTGGTACTGGCGCTGGAACAGCTGGAGTTAACGCAGTAGTTGACCTTGACTGGATCAAGTTTGTTGACAGTTTGGGTGCCCAGACTTCCGATGATACTCCAGGCGTGGGCAACACTGAGCCAGCAGGACAGGATATAATTGTTTACAAGAGTATTCCAACTGTTAGCTTCGTGGATGTCACTAATTCCAAGCTAGTCAACGGCAGCCCGGTGGATCTCTACAAGTTCACTGTTACCGCCTCTAGTCAAGGCCCACTCCGCCTCAAGCAGGTCAAGCTTCCAATCGCTTGGACTGACGGTAGCGGAGCTGGTGACACTCTAGAACTTGAATCCTTCAAGTTAATAGAGAACGGTTCAGATATAACATCTGAAGTCGTTATCCAAGACGAAGATGGTAACTCTGTAGAGTCGACCAGCGGTATGGTTGAAGCTGATGGTACTCTTACCATTTCTTGGGCTACTACCAAGGAGGGTGCAGTTACTACCGGCGCAACCAACACCTATATCGTCAGGGCAACTCCACAAGGCTTTAACGTTACTGACGCTTCTGCAACTCCGCAGGACTCTGTCAGTATCTACCTTGCGGGCGATGCTGCTGTGCCAACAGCAAGTCATACTTACCTCAATGGTACCGCGACAGCGACAACCATCTGGGGCTTGCATGACTCAGCTGCAGCAACCGGCTCTGGTGAAGACCACAACTTCATCTGGTCCGATTACAGTGCTTCTCCTCACGCTGTGAACGAGAACGCCTCCTCTTCTGCTGACTGGTGGAATGGTTACAAGGTCCTAAACCTTGACCTTTCATCTGAAGGCTGGAATGACTAGTTAAAACTAGTACTTCTAGAAAAGAGGAAAAAACAAAGCAAATTGTTCTCCGCCTTGGGGTTACCTGAGGCGGAGTTTTTTGTTTGCTTAGAATGAATAAATGTTTTATACTCAAAAAGTGGATATTTTTTAAACCTTAAACAATATGAGAAAAAAAGTCATTATTATAATACTTCTCGTTTTAGTGGTTGCCTCGGGAGGCTACTTGGTTTACCAGAATTCTAAACCAAAACCAGAACAGGTAAAAAAAGTCGAAATTCGCACTACTAGGCCGACTTTTTTAAATCCTGATAATTATGCTTTCGTAGAAAAAAGAGTTACTGAAAGGTACAAAGCTTTAGAGTCTTTACCTGCTGATGCTCCA
>CAYYEK010000049.1:0-7764 GCA_964470855.1 uncultured Candidatus Saccharibacteria bacterium | reverse complement strand
TGACAGCCGCTCTAAGTTGTCTACTAAATGATAATCCTGCACCAGCTTTTCTTTGGTGCTCATCCCCTTTTCAGTTATGTGGATAGGAGCGCTGGTCCTCACCTCTTTTTCGGCACTGGCCACTGCGCTAGCTGTATAATTCTTTGGCAGTTTTTCTAGGAGCGATCTAAACTCCAATTCTTGAAATATCGGCAGCGCCTTGTTTAGTTCATCCACGCCAAATTTGTACGGCGGGATTACAACTTCAAGCGACACATCTAAAACTATAGTCGCAAGCCTATACGACTGCCTAGCCGACTCTTCTTGGTCTTTCAATAACTGCAAAACTCTAGGTTTAATCTGGCTGACTGCTGCTTGCTGTGTGCTGATAGCTTTATACAAATTATCTATACTACCGAACTTTTTCAGTAAATCTATAGCACCTTTCTCGCCTATCCCTTTGACACCCTTGATATTATCCGAAGGATCGCCCCGTAGAGCCTTGTAGTCAATCATCTGTGAAGGCTCAAGCCCAAATCGTTGCCTGACTGCTTTTGTATCGTAAATCGCTATATCGGTGATGCCTTTTCGAAGGGTGTAGACTTTCACACACTGGTTGACTAGCTGCAAGGTATCCATGTCACCAGTCACAATCATAACCTCAAGATCAGCTTTTAGCTTATAGCTGTTAGCAGTTAGCTTAACCGCTAAGGTTCCCAGAATATCGTCTGCTTCAAAACCTTGCTTTTCAAAGATGGGGATATTGAGGGCTCTGACCACTTCCTTGACCCGGGGAATTTGGTCATAAAGTTCCTGGTCGGCCTTAGCCCGAGTAGCTTTATAGTCCTTGTACTCTTCGTGCCTAAAAGTTGGGCCTTCAAGGTCAAAGCAGCAGGCAATGTGCGTAGGCTTAAGGTCCCTTATGGCTCGCAGCAAAATCATAGTAAAGCCGTAAACCGCCCCTATTGGCTCCCCTGTTTTACTCACAGTCAAGCCGGGGATGGCATGGTAACCCCGATGAATAAGGGCATTACCATCCACTAGCATGTATCTGGCTTGTATTTTTCCACTCATAGGTACAGTATATGCTAAAAGCCAAACCCAAACAAAACCAAGCCTAATTCTGATATAATCAACGCACAATCTGTGGAGTTTTGAATAGTTCAAATAAAGACGTCGGCATACAAACCATTTAAAAAAGCTATCATTTGTTATGACATATTATCTTATTGGTGGCGGTGACATAAGAGCTGGAAAATTAAAGACCATTGATAAGGATTCTTTATCTCGTGCCAAAAATACAAAAGTATTTATTATTGACTTGACCACCAACGATTCGTCTAAGATAGAAAAATATCGCACTTTTTTAGATTCTTATTTTAGAGAGATCGGCGCAGAAGATGTTGGATTTGTTTCATTAACAAGTTCAGCCCGAGAACTAAGAACTAAAATAAACCGAGCGGGGATTATTTATATTCCAGGCGGAGACACAAAACTCTTGTTGCAAAATATTAAGAAAAGAAAACTTGTACCTTTGTTAAAAGGTCTGGAAGCGATAATTGTTGGTAATTCTGCAGGAGCATTAGCATTGTGTAAAGAAACCATACTCACAAAAGATGAAGATATAAAAAATACTGAAGTTGTTACTGGACTAAGCCTGGTTAACTTTGCAGTTGACGTCCACTACCATAAGTCGCATGATGCAGAGTTATTAGAGCTATCCAAAAAAAGAGAGATTTATGCAATTCCTGAAAATTGCGCAATCATCTATAATGGAAAATTTAATTATATTGGACGCGTATACAAATTCTTAAACGGAGTAAAAGAAAAGATAAATTAGGCGCGCACTAGTTACTTAGATGCTGTCTCAAAACTCTAAAATTTCCAACCTAGACGTTGCACTAAATTCCGGCCATTCGCAGAATATAGCATGGGGGTGCACACCAGCCCAGCTCAGCAAAGCTTCGCATAATTGACAGATTTCTGCCGCTCCGCTACATTTCTCCAGCCTAAACTTCAAATATCCACCATGCCTTAGTCGAAATTAAAAATTTTTGTAATTCACTTTATAGTTAGGAAATGATATCTAAACGTATGGAGAATAGACCAAAAGTCGGGGTTGGGGTTCTTGTTTTAAAAGATGGCAAAGTTCTCTTTGGTAAACGTAAAAATGCTCATGGTGGCGGTTCATGGTGTTTTCCAGGAGGCCACCTTGAATTTAATGAGTCATGGGAAGAATGCGCAGCGCGCGAAACACTAGAAGAGACTGGCCTAAGCATTAAAAATATTAACTTTGCCGCTGCTACCAACGACATTTTTACTGCAGAGGGCAAACACTATATCACCATATTTATGACAGCAGAATATGATTCAGGTGATTTGCAAATTATGGAACCAGAAAAATGTGAGCAATGGTTATGGTTTGATTGGGCTAACCCACCCCAGCCCCTATTTATCTCTGAACAAAATCTGATTAAACAAGGTTTTAATCTATTTTAATAAGTGAGTTATACAAATTTTAACATTTTCTAACACGGCATATGCGGTTCACTCTTAGCTAACGCCAAATACGCACCTGAATTGGCTTCGCAAGCTTCGCATAATCCTGACGTTCTACGAAATTGAAATTACAGAATAATAATTCAGTAAAATTACCCTCCTAAAAGCTGGTTTTATGCATTAAATTACAGCAATTATCTTTGATCTAGGTGGGGTAATTCTTGGCCGTGTTGACAGTTTACATTGATGATAATTCCAGGTATGTTGAGGGGGCGAAAAAACAAGAAAAGTCCGGATTTATGAGCATTATCAAAAGGCTATACGATCAAAATTATTTTGAAAACGTCTTTTACAAAGAACGGCCAAAGTCCCAGAGAAACCAGCGTAGACTTCAAGAGCTTTTAACCTACAAAGCTTCCGGCAGCTTACTGGAAATCGGTTGCGGGGAAGGCAATTTCCTGAAAGCAGCTGAGGAGTACTTTATGGTTCAAGGGGTAGATATCTCCGAGTACGCTGTTAATAAAGCACGACAAATATTGGGCAAAAAAATTGTACAAAAGGATATTGAAAACACGAGTCTTCCAACTCAACACTTTGATGCCATGGCCGCGTTCAATGTACTTGAGCACTTAAGAAAGCCGGCCAATGTAATCCAAAAACTCCACCTTGCCCTAAAAGACGGTGGGGTGCTTATCGGGTCTGTTCCTAACAACTTTAGATTAGTAGGTGGGACCACTACCCTGCTTTCAAACTTTATAGACAAAACTCACTGCTCTACTTTTACCCCAGAGGTTTGGCAGCAGCATTTTCAAACCGCAGGTTTTAACTCAATCGTCTTTTTTGGTGAGATTACCTTTGGTAGAAATAATTGCTACTATATAAAAAACAAACTCTGGAAACACATATCCTTCAACCTTATGTTCGTTTGCACAAAGTGACCAAACCAAATAGCCGTAGGCTTCACTTTAGGTCCGGCCGTCACCAAATTGAAGCCAATAGTAAAGCTAGGGCGGGCCATAAATAAAATTTAAAAACTTCTCATAACCGCCACCAAGAAGGTTTTTGGCTAGACTGTGAGATATTTTATGCAAAATGTTTTTATCTTTGATGTAGCGGGTGTTCTAAGATTTTACAATGGCAGCGCCTTTTTTAGGTGGTTAGACCACACGTTTCATAGCCCAAAAAATGTTAGTGAAGTTTGGAAAAAGTGGCAAAACCTTAGAAACATTGACGCAATCGATGAGCATGAATTTTACTCCAACTTTTTCAGAGACATAGGTGTGTCCGAATCCAAAATGCCAGAAAAGGTATTTTATGCAAAATTTTTTTCAGACTATGTAAAAGACAATAAGCAAATACTGAATTTTATTAAATCCTACCTATACGGAAAAGTGGAGTTGTATATATTCTCCAATTTAAGCAGAATTGACTTGGAAAAAAACAAAGAAAAGATTGGGTTTGAATATTTATTCAAAAAATGTATTTATTCTTTTGACCTGGGAGTAAAAAAGCCTGATATTACTTTCTTTGAAAAAGGGCTTGAATTGATCGAACACCCGGGAAAAGACTGTATTTATTTTGACGACCAGCTGAAAAACAAAGAAAATGCCGAAAAGTTGGGGATAAAATTTTATCAATATACTAACTTTAACCAGTTCCTTAAAGATCTACGGCCTTATAGTTTGGACCTCCAAACTAGCGCGCCTAGACCTACTAACCTAGCCACGACCCAGGAGGCCTCCAAATATGCCAAAACCAGATCAAACCAACAAACATAGCACAAATATCCGATTTGAGGAGGGAGTGCTTTTTTTAGTAAAACACTCCCCCCCTTCCAAGCCTTCAAGCAGAAAACCAATATTATTTCATGATATAAGAGTTGGGGTTTATCTGTACGAACAAGGGTACCCGGAAGACGTTGTCCTTGCAGGACTTCTCCACGACACACTGGAGTGGTCAAGCGCGACTACGGGCTTGATCAAAAAGAAGTTTGGACAGAAGATACTAGGACTTATCCAAGCTAACACAAAGGACGATAGTATAAAAAATAACGATAAAAAAATACTTGAACTCATACAGAGGTGTGCCAAACACGGAGAAAAAGCTTTGATAATCAAAGCCGCTGATATTATAGATAGCTTTAAGTGGTACAATCTCCAAAACAATACGGATGAACTCAAATACTGCTATAAAACCGCCAAAGCTATATTAAAATACAAAAAGGTAAGGTTAAAGGACCCGATCTTTAAAGAGCTTGCCACCTGGGTAGAAAAAGTTAAAAAACAACACACCGTTTGATTACATAAACCTAATTCTCCCGCCAACTACAGGCTTCACTTTAGGTCCGGCCGTCACCAAATTGAAGCCAGAGCAAAAAAAGGATTCTCTCACGCTAACACACGTCTACACACATCAAAACATATAAAACAATCCCCCGTAGCGTTGCTAAGGGGCTTTTTGATAATAAAAATATGTAGGTGGTCTGTAGTTGAAAAACCTAGTCCCCAGCAACCCGGAATACTTCTTCTACATCTGTTATGCCTTGTAGAGCTTTTACAAGTCCGTCTTGCGCCATTAAAAGCGTGCCGTCTTTTAAGGCTTGCTGCTTCATTTCTAGCATTGAGGCCTCTTTTAAGACCAACTCCTTCATAGCATCGTTTATAGCAATAACTTCATAGATACCTATCCGGCCCTTATAGCCTGTGTTATGACAATCTGCGCACCCGACTGGCTTATAAAAGATCCGGTCCTGCGGGATCTCTACTTCGGCCTCCTTAGGGATGGCCGCCAACAAGCCCTCCACCTTGTTTTTCAGGCTATCTTGTAAAACAACTTCCTGCTTACAGGTCTTACACAACCTCCTAACCAACCGCTGGGCTATTATGGCATTGATAGCAGGCGCCATTATAAAAGGCTTCATACCCATAGAGCTTAGTCTGGGGATAGCACCAAAAGAGTCGTTGGTGTGTAAGGTTGAGAGCACGATATGCCCAGTTAAGGCAGCTTGAAGCGCAGTTTCCGCAGTTTCCGCATCACGGATCTCACCTACCATCACTATGTCTGGGTCTTGCCTTAAAATGGCTCTCAAGGCCCTTGCAAACCCAAACTCCACACGAGAGTCAATTGGTGTTTGTTGGATACCCTCCAATTTATACTCCACAGGGTCTTCGATGGTTATGATTTTGAGCCCCGGATTGTTAAGCTCCATTAAAAACGAATACAAGGTGGTAGTTTTACCGCTGCCAGTAGGGCCGGTGGTTATGACCATACCATTTGGTCTAGCTAAAACGTCCTCTATCACCCGATGCGACCTTCCTACTAAACCCAGCTCGTTTATCTGAAGTCTTGCTGCCCCCACCCCTAAAAGTCGCATCACCACTCCTTCCCCAAAGTTGGAAGGTAGGGTGGAGATACGCACATCTACCGGCAACTGCCCCCAAAAAAAGGTCAGTCGGCCATCTTGCGGAAGGTTGGTGATATTGAGCTTGAGTTTAGATAAAATTTTAATCCGTGAGATCAGGTGGTTTTGCAAGGACTTATCTAACAAAACCATATCTTGCAAAACGCCATCGATCCGAACCCTGACTTTCACCTGGTGTTCTTCTGGCTCGATGTGGACATCGGACGCTGACAGTTCCATAGCTGACCCAAACGCCAAATCCAAAACCGTAGTCACATCATCTGTGTTGCCTTTAAAACCTCTTAGTTTTTCCGCATACCCTACCTGCTCCTGCAGACGGATGGTTTCATCTTGATGCTCCTTTGGGGTCACCACGTTTTTATAAAAAGTCAGGGCATATAAAAAACTAGCTTTCGACATCACATAGAGCTGAAATTTGTACTGCTCTCCGCAAGACTGAAGTTTAGTAAGCAAGGCCGGAAGCTGGGGGTTCACCGCTGCAATCTTATATTCCCGCCCTTCTTTATGAAAGGGTACTGCCTCGTACTCAACCGCCTCTTTCTCTTTAAAAAACCCCATAGCGTTGAGGTCTGCGGGCAAAGTGTTAAAGTTAACGTACGGCAAGCCCAAAACTTTAGCCTGTTCTTCGGCGTTAGCCTCTTCCATCTTACGGTTCATCCGCGCGATGCTGTTTTGCGCCCCTAATTGATTTTGTAAAAAGTTTTTCAATTTTTTTATTTTTTATTCTTACTCTCTAGAAAGATTATACCAGAAATAACTGCCCATCAAAAAAAGCCGTCCCACCGGCTTTGCATAGCTTGCGGCCTAGATAACTTATAAAAGTAAACCCACCCACTTCTTGCCTATGGCCTTTATGGAAAACTTATCAATATTTATAAGACAAGGCTTCCAAGATCTCGATCCGGCCCATACGAATAGGTAAAGCTTTGGCCTCAAAGCCTGGAAACACAAGTTGTTCCGTGGGTCCTGTAGACCTCTGCTCAAAGGCGGCCCACAACTTTACTGGCACATTGCCAACCCCATAAAGTAGTGTATTGCCCTGAAAATCTTCGTCAAATAACAGCACGCTGTTTAAGTTGCCACAATTCAATTGTAGTTCTGGCAAAAGCAGCTTTATATCAGCTCCCTGTTCCATGCGTGAGTCCAGCTCTGACCTAACAATTAAAACGTAGGCGTCGTGGCCATTTTCCAACATCACCAACTGAGACAAAATTCTTCCCAAAAGTTTGAGTTCAGCAAAACCAACTGTTTTAAACAGACTGCTCGCGACCCGAGAATGATCCGCCCCTAGACCGACCAGCTTGGCTGCCCACTCAAAAGTTTGTGGGCTAGTCAAAGGAGCTCTAAGGCTATCCGTAGCCCACAACACCCCCAATAGCAATAAAGTAGCCGCCTCAGCCAAAGCCTCTTGCCCACAAAATTCCTGTATCAAAGAAGCTACTAGTTCGCTTCTGGAGGCGTATACTGGTTCAACCAGATTGGCTTGGCCGTAACGTTCGTTGGTAGGATTGGTGTCTAAAACTAACTTTGGCAAGCTGTAAAAAAATCTGGTGTTTTGTAAAAACACGGCACCCAATTCTTCTGGCCTCGCAGCCCCACAGGTTACCAACAGTACTCCTTCGCCCAAGTAAGGATAGGCTGCCACATCTTCTGGCCGCAAACCACCTTCTTTAGTGTTTAAAAATATCCTTAAAACACCATCTTTAATCTCATAATTCAACTGCCCAAGTTTGCCCTGCTCAGGTCTAACCTCTATAATCAAGTTCGGCGAAACAACCTGTTGAAAGACAAGCCGCTCCTCATCTTTTAAAAACATCAAAACCCCTTCCGGCACAACCACCTCTCCTAAAAACTGGACTTCTTTA
>CAYYEK010000048.1:0-7941 GCA_964470855.1 uncultured Candidatus Saccharibacteria bacterium | reverse complement strand
ATAAATGTCATACTAGCTATAGCCGGGATCTTGGTTGCTGCTGGGGTGTTTAGTTTTGTCGCCTCAAACTGGCAAGTGCTATCTAAGGTGGCGAAAGTGGCTATCTTAGCAAGTGGTACTTTGAGTATCCACTTGCTTGGTTTTTATATGCTTGAAAAATTACAGATGGAAAGGGTGGGCAAGACTTTGCATGTAGTCGGCACTCTGGTTTACGGAGCGAGCATTTTTTTGATCGGCCAAATTTTTCACGCAAGTAGCCAGTGGCCGGATGGATTTTTACTTTGGATGTTCGGGGCACTGCTTATGGCCGCTGCTTTGCGAAGTTACTCACACTACGTTCTGGCCGCAGTTTTGGCGGTGATAGCCATAATCTCTGAACCGGCTAATTGGTTTTATTTGCCTGGCGGATTCAGTCCGATCGTGACTACTTCTACCATCCTCTTGGCTATCTCTTCTGGGGTGATGTTAACCGCTGGGTTTTTAGTCCGCCAACGCATGGAACATAAAGAGGAGGAGGTGTATTAGCATATGCAAGATATCATGATGATTGTCCTGGTAGTGATAATAGTCCTTGCCGTTGTTATTTATAGTGGAGCACGCTTTATAGTTTTTCTGGTGAAGGGTAGAAAAGGTATCCAAAGTACCGATACGGCAAGCGCGCTCCGGTTGGCCTTATCATCTGAAGATGCTTTAAGTCAAGTGATGATAGTGCTGGGCCTTGCTTTTGCAATGCTCGCGTTGTTTGGGTTGAACCGCCAGATAGGATATGTGGTGTCTTGGCAAACTTTACTGCTGTTTATTTCCTTAGTAGCTTTGTTTTTGGGCTTTCGGTTGAAGTTGTTGTACCCAGCAGTTGCAGGATCTGTATGCGTAATGGTGTGGTATGGCGCACAAGGGGCTGAGTGGGCAAGCACAGCCGGAGCTCAGGCTGTAACAGTTTTGGTAGGCTTGGGTTTGATAGGTTTGGGGTATTATCTTGTGGGTTTGTTTTTAGACACCTTGCCTAAGTTTGCAAGATACGCCACAAGCTTTTATTTGTTGGGTTTGATGGTGGTTTGCGGACTGTTTTTCTTTTTGTCTACCAATGTCGGACTTTCCCAGGTTCAGGATTGGGCAAGCGGCGCGTTGTGGGTGAAAAGCTTTGCCTTAAGTGTTTTGCTCACAGTTACCATCTTGGCGATGCTTGGAGTTATGGTTTTCAATACTTCTAAACATGTTGGACAAAAGTGGGAAACCTTGGTAGTGGTTTTAAGCAGTCTAGTGTTGCTAGCTTTGCTTGCCTTACCATCAGGGGCGTTGCTTTTTGAAAGCTACACTGACATGTACAATTACGAAAAAGTCTTAAGAGGTTTTGGGGTTTTCTATGCTGCTGTTTTCAATATTGCTACATTTGGGTTGATGGTATGCGTTATCCTATCCGGTTACAGCAGGCGAGAGTCATGGCGGATCAATCTAGGCGCAGGACTTTTGTTTATCTTGATATTTATAAAATACTTTGACTGGTTTTTCACCTTTTTGGATAAGAGCGTATTTTTCCTCGGCGCGGGACTTTTGTTATTTTTTGTTGGGTACTTTATGGAGCGGGCAAGAAAGACTATGCTTGCGCGTATGCAGAAGATAGAAACAGAATGAAATATGAACGAAAAGAGCGAATTTAGCAGAAAAACTAGTATAACCATCGCCATCATAGGCCAGTTGGCTTTGTTGGCTTTGTTGGTTTTGTACAAACTTGCTATCTATAACGCGGGTACGGAGGTGTTGTTACGGTTGCGGCCCGTAGATCCAAGAGATCCTTTGCGTGGGGACTATGTAACAGTAAGTTATGACATTAGCCGGATAGAAGCATATAGTAGTGAAAACATCGTTGATGGCAGCACAGTGTATGTGCCGCTTTCTAGGATAGATGGAAATTTTTGGGGAAATTACCAAGAGATCACTAAGGTTAAGCCAACTTCGGATACAGGTGGGGTGTTTTTAAAGGGCGTGGTAGTATCCGGAGGGTCAAGTGTTCCTGAACCGTACAGTGGAGAGAAGTATGGGTATTTGCATCAATATGAGATCCGCTATGGTATAGAGGATTACTATATCCCGGAAGGAACGGGTAGGCAGCAAGAACTGAACACTGGGCAAGCCTATGCTCGAGTAGCGGTTGATGAAAATGGCAATGCCCAGATCAAGCAAGTTTACTTAAACGACGAACCTTGGCCTAAGTAGCTTCAAGTGAGTTTTAAAAAAACCAGTAGAAAGGTGCGGTTCGTTTTTTATGCGCTTAGGTAAAAGTGGGGAGGTGGTGGCCGCAAGCTGGTTGATTTTTCGTTGTGATAAACTTTTAACTCACAAGTTAAACAAGAAGGTTTATGTTAAAAAATCTTGGGGAGTATAAAAAATGGTTTGATGGCGAGTTGGCCAAAGAGCTTGATAGGCGCCAAAAAGGGTTAAAAAAACTCACAGGAAATGAGCTGGTAAGCTTGATGATGCAAAGTGCTGCCACAATAGCGCTTGCGGGTGGTAAGCGCATACGTCCTTACCTGTTCGCGTTATCTTTTGAGAGTTTTGGTGGTATAAATGCGAAGAAAGCAGCGCCTGTCGGGGTCGCGCTAGGGATAGAGCTGCTGCATATTTTTGCGCTCGCTCACGATGACGTGATAGATAGGGGCGAATTGAGGCATAATCATCCTACGGCTCAGGTTAAGGCTCTGTCGTACCTAAAATTAAATAATAGGGTCGGAGATTTGTCTCATATAGCTAATAGTAAAGCAATTTTACTTGGAGATTTGGTGTTAGCCTATGCGATAGAAAATGTTAGTGATGCCTGTCTTGAGCAGAGACGTGGAAATAAAATAGTTCTTTCAGAATTTTTTGAAACAATTCAAGATGTAGTGACCGGAGAAATGTTGGATGTAGAGTTAAGTTCGAGAAAGACCGTCTCGTTTGAGGAGATCAATCTAAAACACCAGTTAAAGACCGCTAAATACAGCGTGGTGGGGCCAGTGAAGATAGGAGCAAGGTTGGCGTCTGGCAGCACCAAGTACGACAGATTTGCCGAGCAGTTTGGTATGGCGGCTGGGTTGGCCTTTCAGATCCAAGATGACGCGCTAGACGCAAGAAGCGTTATGTCAGGAAAGCCTGGCTTTACCGATGTAGAGGAAGGTCAGCATACATATCTCACCTATTTTATACGGCATATGGCAAAGCCTTCGTTGAGAAAACAGTTTGCTCATTTTTTTGGCAGAAAACTTACAAGTAAAGAAAAGTTGGAACTGGCTGAGCTTGTGGAAAAATCGGGCGGGTTGGAATTCTGCGACAAGCAGGCTAAAAAATTGTTTAGCCAGTCACGGCGTGTAGTAAAAGCTTCCAACATAGACCCGGCCAAGAAAAAACTATGGATGGAACTACTGGACTTTTTGGAGGTAAGAAAGGTATGAGCGGGCAAGAGTTAGCTTTAGGCTATGAAGCGTGTCGGGAGATCATGCGCAAACACGGCAAGAGCTACTATTTTGCCACAAGCCTTTTTGGTGAGCAGGAGATGAAACGGTCTACCTGGGCTTTGTATGCTTTCTTTCGCATTCCGGATGATGTAGTAGATGAAAATGTTTCTCGGGGCGAGGCACAGATGCGTTTGGAACTTGATGAGTATGAAAAAAAGTGGCGTGCGTCTTTACAAGGTGACTTTGGTGGAGATAGTAGGCTTCTAGCTATAGCCGATACATTTCATAGAAGGGCAATCCCTGCTGAATACGGAGAAAGCTTTTTAGCCTCCATGCGGATGGATATAGACAAGAAGACTTACCAAACCTACGCGGAGTTGGAGGAGTATATGTATGGATCTGCTGGCGTGGTGGGGTATATGATGGCGATAGTTATAGGTTTTAAAGACGAAAAAGCCTTGGGGTACGCGAAAACTTTGGGGTACGCTATGCAGCTGACAAACTTTTTGCGAGACTTGGATGCAGATTGGCAGCAGCTAAGAAGGATTTATATGCCGCAAGATGAGCTGGTAAGGTTTGGGCTCTCTTCCTTGGATATACAAAACCGCAAGTGGAGCCCCGAGTTCCGAGAGTTTATGAGGTTTCAGGTTGCCCGGGCAAGGGATCTGTATCAAGAAGGCAACAAGTGCTTGCCCCTGCTCAACCCGAAAGGAAGATTTGCCTATGCAATGGCAAGTAGGCTTTACGAGCGTATCTTGGACAAACTTGCAGCGCAAGACTATAATCCTTTTTCCGGTCGTGTCAGCACTAGTTTTGCGGAAAAACTCCGGGTGCTCTTTAAAGAATATTTTATAAATAATTATTAGCGTTAAGCTTAACTAAAACTCAATAGAAAAATGTTCATCTTAGTCTGTCATCTTGATGCTCGCCCGCCTCTGGAGGGCAAATCAGGATCTAGAAATTATAATCTGGATTCCTGCTTTCGCAGGAATGACATTAGAGGAAGGAATGACAGATGAGTATTTTTTCTGATAGGTTCTAGTGTCCTATTTAACTAGTTTTAATACTTTTGGCGGCGAGTAAGATCTGAATATGACTAAAAAAGCGATTATCATAGGTTCTGGAATTGGTGGGCTTGGGGCAGCAAACTTGCTTGCACAGAAAAACTATGAAGTGCTGGTTTTGGAGAAAAACGATTACCTAGGCGGTAGGATCGGCCTTTTGGAAGCGGCTGGGTACAAGTTTGACAAAGGCCCTTCGTGGTACCTCATGCCCGATGTATTTGAGCACTATTTTTCCCTGTTAGGGAGAAAAGTTTCCGACTATTTGGATTTAGTGCCATTGAAAACCAGCTATAGGATTTTTTTTGAAGGCTTGGACGAGCTGGTTGATCTGTCAGCTGATCCGGAGAGAGTAGCTGAGCTTTTTGAAGGATGGGAAGCAGGGGCTGGAAAAAAATTTATCGCCTATCTAGCGAAAGCCAAAGAGGCATATGAGCTTGCTAAAGACGCTTATATATATAAAAATTATGATTCTGTTTTAGACTTGTTTGACCGGCGGGCGTTGTCCGCCAAACTTTCCCCGCGCATGCTTTTTTCTATGGATAGTTATGTGAGCAGCTGGTTTAAAGATGAGCGCATTCGAAAAATCCTGCAGTATCAACTGGTGTTTTTAGGCGGATCGCCTTACAACACTCCGGCTCTGTACTCCATAATGAATCACATAGATTTCAATATGGGTGTGTACTATCCGCAGGGTGGGATCTATGAGATAGCCAAAGCACTGGTCAAGATAGGTCGTGAGATGGGGGTGGAGTTTCGTACTTCTTCACCGGTGGAGAAAATTTTAGTCAAAGACGGGGCAGCAAATGGAGTAAGGCTTGCAAGCGGAGAAGAACTTCGGGCTGACCTTGTGGTTAGTAATGCGGATATGCATTTTACTGACGCGGTTTTGCTGGACAAGGAGTACCGCTCGCGCTCGGAAAAATACTGGCAAAAACGTACCATGGCGCCTTCGGCATACATCATGTATCTGGGGATAAACAGCCCGGTTCCTGAACTTTCCCACCATAACTTACTGTTCGCCAAGGATTGGGAAGCAAATTTTTCCGACATCTTTGACGACCCCCGGTGGCCAGACAGGCCTTCGGTTTATGTATGTGCTCCAAGCAAGACCGACCCAAGCGTGGCGCCGTCCGGCAAGGAGAATCTGTTTGTGCTGGCGCCCATAGCTTCGGATCTAAAGTATGATGATAAATTTCTCAAAGACTATGGCAACCGGCTTTTGGAGTGGATGGGCAAGGAGATGAAGGTTGAAAATCTGCTCGGGAGAGTGGAGTATAGGCGTGACTACTGTGTGGAAGATTTTGCTAAAGACTATAACAGCTACAAAGGTACAGCTTTGGGTTTGGCCCACACTTTGGGGCAAAGCGTAATTTTCCGACCAAACAATGTTGACAAAAAAGTAAAAAATCTTTACTATGTTGGCGCCGGTACCAATCCCGGCATAGGTATGCCTATCTGCCTCATTTCAGCTGAGCTTATGGCGAAGAGGCTGTAGGTTATATGCTTTTTCGATTTTGCTCCTATAAAATTATATTTTGCAAAAGTATGCATAGGGAAAAGGGGTTTAGGTCTAAAGAAGTAATAATTATAGGTGTTTGTAGTGGATGTGACAGAATACTTAGAGTTACCAATTGCTGTACTGGTTCGTGGTGTGGTACTTGCCTAGCTGCTCATAGGAAAATGGGTTGCAATAATGAGTAACTTGTCTTGTGGTTAGAACAGACGTGAGGTAGTTATTTGAAGGCTAAATATTCCAAACCCTACGAGGGTGTTGATCCATGGAAACCAAGTATATACCCGGAATAGCCGGGTATTTTCTTTGGCTTGGAAAGCTACTGCCATAAGCAAGGCATAACCAATGGAGATGACAAGCGCGAGGGTGCCAAGATTTGCAAAAGCCAAAGCGCCTGCTCCTAGGTAGCACAAAGCGCAAAACAACAAGGTTAGGTTTTTACCTAAAAAAGTCGCGACCGTGTGCATGCCGGCTTGTCGGTCAGCGAGGATATCTGGAAGCGCGGAAAAAGCGTGCATGGCCATAACCCAGAAAGTTGCCGCCAGCACAACCGCGGGGTGGAAGCCAAGACCTCCACTTAAATAAAAGGCAAAAAGTCCGGGGAATATGTATAGCACATTGAAAGCAGAGTCCAGCAAGGGTTTGGTTTTGGCGCGGATGGGTGGGGCGGAGTAGAAAACGCCGAAAAATACGAACCCAGCTAGAGACCACAACGCGCTTTCTGGAAGATCAAAAAACATTACCGCTAGTAAAAAGGGTGTGTGGAGCAAGACTAAGATTTTCCAAAGCTGGCTTTGTTTGTCGGGGGTGAGCAGGTCTTCGTAGCCCTGCTTTTTGGGATTGAGCTTGTCGGACTCATAGTCAAAGATGTCGTTTATGCCATAGACTAGAAGATTTGCGGGAAGGAGAAAATAAGCTAGAAATATCCAAACGCGTGCGTCTCCGGCTGCGGTAAAAGCACTGCCTGAAGCTGCGAGGCCTATCAAGAATGGTCCGGCTAGGTAAAGCCAAAACCGTGGCCTTGAGTATTTGACTACATGGATAATTGAAAGCCTCATATTTGTACGTGTGGAGTTAGTATAGCAGTTTATGATAGTATTTAAACGATGCAACAAGATCCAACAGTTTCAGTGGTCATACCGACTTTAAACGAGGAGGGGGCTCTACCTAGATTACTCATGGATTTGGAAAGTCAGACCTTAAAACCTTTAGAGATCTTAGTCATAGATGGGCAGTCAGATGATGCGACCTACCATTTGGCAAAACACCACCCTTTGGTCCGAGCTTACAGTCACCGCCGTGGGGTGGGTAGACAAAGGACCTTGGGCGGTTATCTAGCAAAAGGGGAGTATATCTTTTTTTTGGACGCAGATGTGAGGTTGGGCAAGGGTTTTGTCATAGAGGTAGTAAGAAAGATGGAAAAAAATAAGCTGGACGTTGTTTGTCCTTGGTATCGTCCTAACCCCGGATCTCTTTCTATCCACTTGGTGTACCTAACTTTCAATAGTCTATTTTTTCTGTTTCAAAAAATATTTCCTTCCGGAGCTGGCAGTTGCATAGTGGTACGCAGGACAGCTTTTGAGAGGACTTATGGGTTTGACCACAATTTTAAGTTTGATGACATAGAATTTATCAGACGAGCTTCTAGAAAGTTTAAATTTGGTATGGTGGCAAGACAGGTGTTGGTGTCTGATCGCCGGTTTCGTGAACATGGTGTGGGAAAGATGACAGTTCTGTATAGCTTGATGAGTATCTTTTTCCTTTTTGGTTGGTTTTCTCCAACTAATTTTATCAAATACGAATTTGGGAAATATAGGTAGTACTGAGTGAAAGCTTTTTTTGTCAGCGCCCTATTTTTACTAGAACGTATCCGAAAATGAATTGGCTCTAGACTAGATGTTTACTGTTTTAAATACCACTTTAAGATTGTCCATAG
>CAYYEK010000047.1:0-8155 GCA_964470855.1 uncultured Candidatus Saccharibacteria bacterium | reverse complement strand
TGACCGGCATCGACATTTAGCTTATTGAGCTCTTCTAAAAAAATACCTATATACTCATCTGTGTACTCTCGCAAATCTGCCACACTTGCTTGACTACCAAAATTTTGAATAGTATTGCGGATAGTTTTATCATCCACATCGGTTAGGTTCATAACCCAACGCACCTGACCAAATCTCATC
The DNA here is from genome assembly GCA_964470855.1 of uncultured Candidatus Saccharibacteria bacterium. Classification (GTDB taxonomy): domain Bacteria; phylum Patescibacteriota; class Doudnabacteria; order UBA920; family UBA920; genus CAYYEK01. The sequence goes on along the minus strand of CAYYEK010000047.1, from coordinate 7,975 downwards.
CGCAGAGTTCTAACCAAGACATCGGAAAAAAGGTAAGAGCGAAAGTTGCCTATGTGGGCGTAGTCATACACGGTTGGACCACAGGTATAAACCCGCACCTCCTTAGGATCTTGGGGGGTAAAATCCTCCACGCGTTTTGTCAGGGTATTGTAAAGTCTCATGAAAATAATGCTAGCATAGCCAAGGCCAGAGTAGCAATCACAAAGCAGACGATAAAAGCTAGGAAAAGCGGAGGTTTTTTAAGTGATGCGCCCGCAGCTTATTTAAGTGTAAAGCAGGCTGGGGGTGACTGATGATCTTTTCCAGATGCAAGCTGTTTATGTAGTGGGGGAGCAACACATAATGCGCGCCGTGTTGGTATAGTTTTTCCGCATCCGCTTCTTGCTGGGCCATAAAAACTAGCTTGGCTTTGATATGCTGATTTTCCGCGGATTCTATGATAGCCCTGTTATCAGTGAAGTTAGGCATAGTAGAAATTATGAGCCTAGCATCAGAAAAGCCAGCAAGCTCCTGGATATAGGGATCGCTAGCATCACCGCAAACAACAGGCACGCCAGCTTGGTTGTACTCCTCGGCGATGTCGGGATTGAAGTCCACGACCACAAAAGGCGTTTTGGATTTCAGCAGGGCCATAGCTAACTGCTTGCCGGTTCTATGTGCACCTAAAAGTATCACATGCTTTTTAAGGTTGTGTTCTTTTTTTACAAATTTTTCTGACTGCTCCCGACCAAAAGACAAAAATTTCACCAAGGGCTGCAACCGCTCATACAGCCAATCATTCTTCATGATCCCATAAGAGGAAGTGGTGATGGTGATCATGGCAACTAAAGTTATAAGGCTGGAAATATCAGAATCTATATGCCCCAGCTTCAAGCCCAAGGCAGCGAGAATCAGCGAAAACTCCGATATCTGCCCTACGGTAACTCCAGTCAAAAAAGATGTTCTGGCGGTATAGCCAAGCGAGGTTAAGATGATCTGCACGATGAACGGATTGCCGACTATGACAAAAACAGAAAATATCACCGCAGGCCAGAGCATGTCGCGCAACCCTGCTAAAGTCAGTTGGCTTCCCAACACTATGAAAAAGATCAAGATGAAAAAGTCGCGCAAGCTACGGATGCGGGCGGAGATCTCGTGGTGTACTGAACTACTAGCCAAAGCGAGTCCAGCTAAAAATCCGCCGATCTCCAGAGAAAAACCAAGGAAAGGTAGCTGTACCAAAACAGCAAGGCCCAGACCCCAGGCTAAAGAAAAGACTAGCAAGATCTCGTCGTTCTTGCCTATGTACCGCATCACTTTTGGAAATACAAACTTGCTGGAAAGCAAAATTATGCCCGCCAACACTGCTGCTTTAAGCAAAAACAAAAACAGTTGCGCGTAACCCGGTAGTCCGGCAAAACTTCCAGCGTTGCCCGACAGAAGCATCAAGATCACTAACGCTATAAAATCCTGAGTTAGAAATATACCTACGACCAAGCGACCATACAAAGTTTGCAACTCTTTTTTTTCTGTCAGCAACTTGACTACGATGATGGTGGAAGAAAAAGTCAGGGCAACGGCTATGTATACAGAAGATAAAAAAGAAAAGTCTAGTGCTAAGCCGATCAGTATGCCGAACGCTGCTGTAAAGACGACTTGCGCTACGCCAGCTACTGAAGCACGCCAACCTATTTTTTTCAACTGACTAAAATCCAACTCCAACCCAACCATAAATAACAACAAAGTGATGCCAATCTGCGAAAGAGCGTGAAGGATTTCTGGCTCGTGCAAAGAAAACCCGCCTAAAGGCCCCACTATAAGTCCTGTTATGATGTATGCCAGGATCGTAGGTTGTTTAAAAAAGTTTAAAATGAGCGAGATGACTCCAGCGGTAACCAAAACTAAAGTCAACTCAAAAAACAATTTTTCCATTTTTATTTCAGCTAGTAAGCTTTTAGCAAATTATAGCAAATTTCCCACAAAGTTGCGAGATTTTCAAAATCTAAGTATAATGCAAGCATTATGGAAAATAGCCAAGCAATTTTTTTTATAGGCCGCTCCGGAGCAGGAAAGGGTACCCAAGCAAGGAAACTCGCTCAAAGTTTGGGATTTTACTATTGGGAGATGGGTGGGATTATCCGCAAAGAGATAGCCTCCGGCTCAGAGTTGGGAACAGAGATAAAAGACCTGGTCAACCGAGGACTATTTTTAGACGACAACCGCTTGATGCGAGTTGTGGAAAGACACCTTGGCGACCTACCTGCTGACAAAGGTGTACTGTTTGACGGCATACCCAGAAGGCTTTCTCAAGCCTATTACATAGTTGGCTTGCTGCGTGGTATGGGAAGGAAAGACCTAGTAACACTTTACATAGATGTATCCAGACGCGAAGCTTTAGAGAGACTCAAGCTCCGCTCCACCACTGAAAATCGGCCGGACGATAATGACTCGGCCATTATGCGCCGACTTGATCAATTTGACATAGAAACTATGCCGGTAGTTGAGTACCTGCGCGATGTCACTGATTTCCACTACATAGACGGACGTCCAAGCATAGACGAGGTGACTGAAGAAATCCACAAGGTATTAGCTTCTGCAAAATAAACTCCTCAGGACCTACGCACCGCTAAATATTTATACATCACAATTTCTCTTAAAACAGCTTTTGCCCGATATCTTCGTTAAAATACTGTGGTTATTTTTCACCGTAGTAATACTACGCTTTCAATTAATCCTCGTATTTTGCCTCGATCTCGGCCAAATGCGTAGGTCCTCTCCTTATGAAAAAACCCGAGCCGCAACCCCAGCAACCAATCAACATTTTTTTACTGGGAGGACCGGGTGCAGGTAAAGCAACTCAAGCAAGACTCCTGGTAAAAAAATACGGGCTGCTCGATCTAGATATGGGTGTGCTGCAACTTCGAGCAAGACAGAACGATAAATCTTTAAACAAGCTTTACGCCAAAACAGTAGATGTGGGGAAGATGGCTCCTACCCAAGCGTACCGAAAGCTGCTCTCTAAAACTTTACAGAAAGTACCAAGCACCGCTTCCTTGTTGTTTGACGGGCACCCAAAAATGCCAGGAGAGGTCAGGTTTGTACGAAGTTTGCTGCGCTCTTTAGGCAGGACTAGAAGCGTTTGTGTATATCTGGAAATCCCTTGGAAAGAAACCCTTAAACGCAATTCTAAACGAGCGGGGTATGTCAAAGGCCACAAACGCCCGGACGACTCACCGGAAGCCATTCAAAGAAGGTACTACAACGCCAGAGCTTGGATTGAAAAATCCAAACCCTGGTATGAAAAGTTTTACCCCACGCTGACTGTTAGCGGGTTAGGCACTGTCAGACAAGTAGAAAAGCGCATTGACCGCGCGCTAAAAAAACTACTGCAACTTTATGAAAAAAGGCATCCTAAAAACTGAAAGTGAGATAAAGCTGCTAGCTGAAGGTGGGCAGCTGCTTAGGAATGTCTTGCAAAAAACTGCTAACCTGGTCCGTCCGGGTATCTCTACCAAGGAACTAAGTGACTTTGCCCATAGTGAGATCATAAAGTCCGGAGGAATTCCAAGTTTTGTAGGTTACGGCCCTTCTGGCAACGAATACAAAGACGCACTCTGTACTTCTGTTAATGACGTAGTCGTGCACGGCGTACCAAGCCGCAAAGTCGTGTTGCAGGAAGGGGACATCATAGGGCTTGATATAGGGATGCGTTATAAGGGACTCTATACCGATACTGCCATCACAGTAGCAGCAGGAAAAGTAAAACCTTTAGCGGAAAAACTTATCAACACAGCAAAGCAAGCACTGGAAAACGCCATCTTTAAAGCCACAATAGGAAATACTATCGGTGACATAGGTTTTGCAACTCAAGCAACAGCCGAGAAAGCAGGCTTTTCCGTGATCCGTGACCTCGTAGGACATGGGGTGGGTCATGCGGTGCACGAGGACCCATCTGTGCCCAACTACGGCAAACCCGGACAAGGGCTTACACTTCAGGAAGGGCTAGTCATAGCTATAGAACCCATGCTTTGTCAGTGGGACTACCATATCTACTTTGAAGACGACGGCTGGACCATAAGAACTGAAGATGGGGGATTGTCAGCCCACTTTGAGCATACAATTGCTATCACCAAAGATGGGCCGCTTGTCCTAACATAAAGAAACAAAAAACTGACCTTTAAAAAACGACCCGTAAACCGCATCTTAAGCTTAGCAGCTAACAAGCCTGACTTTTTAGGCTTTGAAGCTACGCGCATTCAAAAATAAAAACGCCTTTACACAAAACCAAAAGACCACAACTTACCTTACATTAACCTTGTATGAAACCCATTTCAACAACACTCACCCTACAGACCTTAAAGATTTTTTTACGACACGCTCTCAAGTACCGCTGGCATGCCCTTATAGTAGTGAGTGGGATCTTTACAGCTAACATCCTAGATGTATACAAACCTTTTCTACTAAAAAGGTTTTTTGACCTGCTTGCCACAGGGCAAACCACAAACTACCCGGAGCTTTTTCACACGCTGTTATGGCTCTTAGCTTTGAACTTTTCTAACTACACACTCTACCGCATCGCAGGCTATACCAATGTGTTCTTTCAAGCCCGCGTGATGTCAGACTTACTCAACTCCTGCTACACCTACTTGCAAAGGCACTCTGTTAGTTTTTTTGACAACAGCTTTGTAGGCTCTCTAGTCAGGCGTATCACCCGTTTTGCGTCAGCTTTTGAGCTCATCGCCGACCAACTAACTTGGGAAATGGGTCGCATCCTTATCCGAGTAGGGGGAATTATGGTAGTGCTGCTTATCTACAAACCAGCTTTTGGCGCTGCAGTATTAGCCTGGGCTGCAGTGTACATAGCCATCATGTACCGATTTGCCAAATACAAACTGAAGTTTGATATACAAGCAGCCGAAGCAGACACTGCGGTTACCAGACACGCGGCCGATACCATAACCAACCACATAAACATCAAAATATTTGCCAGCGCCGCACGCGAAGCCAAATCCTTTGGTAAGATCACCGAAGAGCTGTTCCGTCTCAGGCGCTTCCGGTGGAACCTAGACGAACTAGTCAACGCTATCCAAGGCTTTATGATCATCTCCCTGGAATTGGGAGGTATGTACTATGCCTTAACCCAGTGGAGGGCCGGGTCCTTTACTGTTGGAGACTTTGTATTGGTGCAAACTTACTTACTCCAAATCTTCGACCAGCTTTGGGGAGTAGGCAGAAATATCCGTAGAACCTACGAAGCTTTGGCGGACGCCAACGAGATGACTGAAATCCTCCTCACCCCTCACGAAATTAAGGACGCACCAGACTCCAAACCACTCAAATTAAAGTCTGGCAGAATTGAATTTTCGCAAGTTTATTTTGGGTATAAGGGTAGGCAATTGTTTAAAAAATTCAGCCTCATGATTAAACCAGGCGAAAAGATAGCTTTAGTCGGGCCATCAGGTGGTGGAAAAAGTACTTTTACAAAGCTCTTGTTCAGGTTTTACGATATACAATCCGGACAAATACTGATCGACGGCCAGGATATCGCCAAAGTCACTCAAGACAGCTTACGAACAACTCTATCGTTGGTACCCCAAGAACCGATCCTGTTCCACAGGAGCCTGTTGGAAAATATCCGGTACGCCCGACCAAACGCCAGTGAAAAAGAAGTTATTGCAGCAAGTAAACTAGCCTACGCCCACGAGTTTATATCCAAATTTCCAGACACATACGAAACCTTTGTAGGGGAAAGGGGAGTGAAGCTTTCTGGTGGAGAAAGGCAAAGGGTGGCCATAGCAAGGGCGATCTTGAAAAATGCACCTATCCTGGTACTAGACGAAGCCACTTCAGCTTTAGACTCCGAGTCAGAACACCTAATCCAAGAGGGAATGAAAAATCTGATGCGGGGAAAAACCGTAGTTGTCATAGCGCACCGGTTATCTACCATCATGCAGATGGACAGGATCTTGGTGATAGACGGTGGAAAAATCATAGAAGAAGGTCGCCACACAGAGCTGCTGAAGGCTAAAAACGGCCTATATCAAAAACTCTGGGGCATCCAAGCAGGAGGATTTGCTTAGAACTAGACAACCTGCTATAATACGTGTGTCATCTTAAAGCAAGTGTCTTAAGGTAAGCGGGTTGGTTTAGGTTCAAGTTCCTTGGCCTGACGATAGCGCAATTAGGCTCGGGCTTAGTAATAATTCTTCTTTTCGGTTTTTAAGATGAGCTGAAAAGGTAAGGAAGTTGACCTAAGTATGGCAACTAAGTTATATGTTGGTAATCTGGCTTACAGCTCTACCAACGACAGTTTACAGCAGGCTTTCTCCAAAGCCGGCAATGTAGTTTCAGTAAATGTCGTCATCGACAAGATGACCGGCCGCTCACGAGGCTTTGCCTTTGTTGAGATGGATACTGAAGAAGCCGCCCAAGCAGCTATAGAGATGTTTGACGGCAAAGAGATCGATGGTCGCCCGGTAAAAGTCAATATCGCAAGACCAATGGAGCCACGAGCACCAGGAGGTAGAAACTTTGGCGGCGGTCGCCCAGGTGGTTACCAAAACAGAGGCCAAGGTGGCAGACCGGACGATGACGACAATTCAAGAAATTCTTGGTAAATCTCAGTCGTACCGATATCAAACACCCGACAAGTTCAACTTGCCGGGTGTTTTTTAGTGTTATAATCTCTAGGTACAAATAAATACATCACTATGCAAAATATCCAAGACATATTTACCCGTATCAAACAAACCAAGACCAAAGCCAAGCAGGTTAAAAAAATGTACAAAGACGCCCTGGAGAGCAACACCGCCTACCGCGAGGTCTTAGAAAAGCTAGACGCGTTAAAACTTAAGAAAAAAGAGATAGAAACCATCACCAAAGAAACTTCCCAAGGTGAGTTTCAAAAATTGGATGCCTACAAGATGAACATCCAACAGGACAGCGAACTGCTTTCAGACTTAGCGCTAAACCACCTTATGTCCGGCCAAACAGTTACGGTCAAAGACGAACAGGAAGACGAATACGAACCGGTCTTTACAGTCCGCTTCAAGAAGGCTAAAGTGATTAAAAAGCAAGGGTAAACTTTAAAACCCTTGAGGGCAACGATGTGGAAAAGATACTCGCCAAAACTTTAAAGTACTCCGGCAACTTTCTCGGTGTGGAGGAAGTAGAGATTGATTTTGGCAACGGCAAAACAGCTGCCTACGAGGTGGTTAGATTTAACAAGGATGGTTTAGGAGTTATGATCGTTCCCAGGTTAGGCGACCGGTTATTATTTTTAGAACAATATCAAGTTGGTTTAGAACAACGCACTTTGGTTTTTCCTAGAGGGGGAGTGCCGGAACGATTTTTGAACAACATCCCAGAATACGCAAAGATAGAACTGCAAGAGGAAATTGGTTACAATGCAAACCACCTGACTGAAATAGGTGACATCCACCCTATGCCAGGCTATATGATAGCGACTAGTAAAGTTTATCTTGCAGAAGACCTCTCGCCATCCACCCTGGACACGGGTGACGAGCATGACACACTTAAAACAGTACCGATGACGTGGACTGAAGCTAACGAAGCGGTCCGTGCAGGACGAATCACAGACGCAAGAACACTCGCGTGCATTCTCTTAGTGAGCAAATATTTCACATAAATCTATAAAAGGATCAATCATAATTAATCCAAATCATTATGTCAGAAGAACAAACAAGCGATACCGAAGAATTCAAAGTCAGCGGGGAAGGGCTCTTGGCCAAATTTAAAGAGTTAATCCGCCAAGGGAATATCCGGAGGATTATCATCAAAGGTGAAGATGGCAAAACTTTAGTAGAACTACCGCTCACCATTGGGATCGTAGGCGCTGCCCTCGCTCCGGTTTTGGCCGCAGTCGGAGCCATAGCCGCACTGGTAACTAACTGCACTATCGTTGTAGAAAAGAAAAAATAATAGGACCTACGCACCGCTAAAAATTTATAAATTTAAAAAATTCCTCTTAAAACAG
>CAYYEK010000046.1:0-8209 GCA_964470855.1 uncultured Candidatus Saccharibacteria bacterium | reverse complement strand
CATAACCATTACATAATTGTACTATGTAAGGTTACGAATCGTACTAATTACCTAAGTTTATGAGCACTGAATTGACAGACTTAATTTCCATGACCGAAGCTGGAAAAATTTCCGGCTACCATCCTGACTATCTGAGTGCCTTGGCCAGACAAGGGAAGTTAGACGCGAAAAAGATCGGTAGGAATTGGCTTGTTTCCAAACGAGCCTTAAACATATTTTTGGGCCAGAAAGAAGAAGAAACTGGAACACTAGTAGATGTAGCTGGTGCGCCTGAAGAGGCTGTTGTGGCGGTTGGGGAATTACTCAAAAGGTATGAAGCCGTTATAGCTGAAAAAAAATATGAACGCCATGCTCAAGCTTTGCAAGGCCAACTCAAAGAGGTGAAATTTAGGCTCGTGGAAGCCCACCAGCAAGCCCTGCGAGAAGCTCAGCGTTTGCATGCCCTGCATAATGTCGCAACTTGGCAGCAAGGCGTACACCCAAGGCTAGGTAAGTTAAATGCCCACACAAAAGTTTTAGGTCAAGCTTTAGCGGTTGCTGCTTTTGTGGTGGCTGTTTTGTGGCTACTGTTTTTTTGGGTAACTCGCTGATGCCTTGCCTTTTTTAGGGTGTGTATTTAAAGTTTTAGCGTGTGGATTAGTTAAAGAAAATCGTGTGGTATACTGAAGTTTAGGTATGAAGAAGTTTTTATTGCTTTTAATTATAACGGCCCTTAGTGCTTCTGTTCTTAGAGGCCAGTTTTTGTATACAGAAAATCGTAAAAACGAAACCACACCTCAAAATGTAGTAACTTCGGAACAGCCCAATGCGTTAGAGGTTGTGAGTGTGGTGGCTGCTAGTAATTCTCTAAATTTCACATTTGAAAGCCAAACTGAACTTGACGGGTGCTTGACCGCGCAGAATGTAACTTCTAACAATACTCAAGATACGGCCGCCCAAAATGTGCTTCGTAGCTGCGGCAATGTGAGTCTAGATGAAGCTTTAGCAAGCCAAGACACTTTGCAAGTTACGGCTGTTCAATCCTTAGAAACACGGTCTGAGATCGTGGTAGTTGGGATTCCTGATGCGTACATGGTAAAACACGGTGCTGACCTATATAAAATTCCGCTTGGACTTTTTACACCAGTGTCCATAGAAGCGGCTGCTAACTTTTACCAACGGATCAGGGTAGCGCAAGTCAATGAGTTTTTCAGTGACAAACCAGACTTTGAGAGTCTAACCCAGTCTCTACTTCAGGTTTGGAGGTGTTAAGGTTAGTAAATCATTTGTCAGTATTTAATATTATAAATTTAAAAAATTATGAACGAAGAAATTCAATCAGGCCGCGCTGGCGGTATGCGCGATATGGGCGGCAGAAGTGGCGGCATGTCAGGTAAGATGGGCTGGATAGTAGCCATAGTCGTGATAGTAGTGCTGGTAGTGCTAGGAGTTTTGTTTAGAGATAACATCTTTGGGAAAAAAGACTCTGACTCCGAAGTCGGTGGCAAGGCATCTAGTGGCAAATACCAAGCTGTGTTCTTGACCAATGGACAGGTGTACTTTGGTAAACTCGCTAAGGCAAACTCAAGCTATGCTGAACTTGAGGATATATACTACCTACAGGTTACTCAACCACCGTTGCAAGGCTCTCAAGATCAAACTGCAGCTCAAAAACAGCAGCCTCAACTACAGTTGGTTAAGCTGGGTAACGAACTTCATGGTCCAGAAGACAAGATGCATATCAATGCCGATCAGATCTTGTTTTATGAAGACTTAAAAGACGAAGGCCGAGTAGTACAAGCCATCAAAGAGTACCAGGCCAATCCAACCCGTGGTCAACAGCCAACAGGCGGCCAGCAACAAGCGCCAGCTCAGCAGCAACCAGCTCAACAACCACAAGCTCCTGCTCAACAGCAACCAGCTCAGCCTAAGCAGTAAAGCGAGAAAGCTTTTAAAATTAAAAAAGGGTTACCCTTCTTTAGGAAGGGTAACCCTTTTAAGTTGGTTTTTTTAGCTTAAGTCTTTAACTAACTTATCAAAAGTCTCGGGAAGTTTTATGGCAAGTTCGGAGAGGGTTTTGCGGTTTATGGTGATGCCTTCTTTTTTCAGTTTTCCTGAAAACTTGCTCCAGTTGGTATTGTTCTCTTTTAAGGCCGCGGAGAGTCTAACTAACCAAAGGCTACGCATATCCCGCTTGCGGTTTCGGCGATCTCGGTAAGAATAGGTATCAGCCTTTAGGAGAGCCTGCCTTGCTGCGGCTAAGTTTGTGGAGCGGCGGTTGTCAAAGCCCTTTGCTCTTTTTAAGATATTTTTCTTGCGCTTGTGGGCTGCGACGCCCCTTTTGATGCGTGTCATATAGGATACATTTAACCTTTAACATTTAACCTTTAACTATAAGCAAAAAGTCAGGTTAAGGTTACACTTATTACTTATAAGGTAAAAGCTGTTTAAGCTTGGAGTTGGAAGTGGACAAAGTTTGGTCACGGCGTTTGTTTTTTGTGACCTTTCCTGGTTCCCGCCAGTTATAGTGGTCTTGTCCAGTGGTGCGATGGATGAGCTTTCCGGTTTTGGTTAAGCGTAACCGTTTAGCGGCCCCTTTATGAGTTTTAACCTTTGGCATACAAATGTTAAAGAAGAAAAGTTTAAAGATAAAATATAAAAGTATATAGAAATAACTGCTTTGTGGCGTGTTGATTACTTAGCCGGCGCGTAGGTTACTGACAGGATGTTGCCCATTTTTTTCAATGGCACTTCCTCTCTTACCGGAACAGTTAAGAGCTGGCGGAATTTTTGAACTTGTTGCTCTGCTAAGTCCGCAAAGGCTTGTTCTCGGCCGCGCATGCGAAGCTCGATTTTTACTAAGTTACCGTCATCCAAAAAAGCGTCTGCTTGTTTGGCTTTGGTTACTAAGTCGTGATCTGAAATGCGGGCTGAAAGCCTAGTTGTCTTGACCTCCACTTTTTTTGCATTCTTTTTTTGCAAAGCTTCCGCTTTTTGCATTTGATAACGAAACTTCGCAAAGTCAACCAGTTTTGCAACTGGAGGATTGGCGTTAGGGGAGACCTCCACTAAGTCCAGCTCTTGCTCTTCTGCCAATCTTAAGGCTGCTGAAAGAGACATCACTCCCAGCTGTTCACCAGAGTCGCTGATTACACGAACTTCCGGGGACTGGATCTGATGGTTGACCCGGGTTTGGTTCGCCCTTGTCAGAACTGGTTTTGGTTGTTGTCGTTTTCTTCTCACTGATTAAGATTATAGACATTTAAGCCAAATTTGTCAAAAACTTGCGCATTGTTCAAAATTATCGTATAGTAGGCATACGGGGATGACGGATTTTGACTGTTCTTTTACAGGCTTACATATGCAAGACGAGCATGCTCTTTAGCCTCGTAAATCCTTTGAGAGCATCTACAAATGCTAAAACATTTGTTCAGAAAGTTGCCAACCTTTTCCAGGTTCCAGCTTTCGCTATGGCCTAATACTTAGACTATAGCCCAGCACTTATGCTTTTCTCAGCATAAGACTCGCTGGTTCATATGAGAATATATCCCTCCTCGTTGGTTTACCGGGTTGGGATGAAATATAGTAAACCGCCAGTTGTGGTTCGGCGCTAACCACGATAAACAACGGTATATAGGTTAGCTAATCTTGTGAACAATGTAAGTCAGGCAAAGTTCAGGACGGGGGTTTAACTCCCCCCATCTCCACCATGAACCACTCACTTCGTTCGGGTTCATGGCACGGCCCTTACTACTGAAGGTTCGGATTCATGGCGCAGCCATATACACGGGCGAAGTGAGTGGTGAGTGCCCTGCACCGGAGGTGTTAACCGACTGGTACAGGGCTATTTTTTTACGGACATCAAAAAAATAGCAAAACTAGAGTCAGGTGCTAGTCAACAAATTTTGCTGATTTATACAACCTTTACTTTCCTGCTAGTAACTAACTATGTCTGCCTGCTGCTTCGTTTAACAGCTGCAACACGCTCTCAAGGAAGATGCGGGTAGGCATGCGTCCCGGTGTGAGTTTCGCAAGTTCTTGTAACCCTTCGGTGCTTTGACTTATTTGTTGAATACCACGAGGGAGATAGTATACTGGTTCATAAGGAAAGTAGCCACTGTTGCTCAATTGCGCCACTAAACCCTTATTGGCTAATAATTCCATTAAAGCGACCTTCTGTTCAACTTTATCTGGAATTTCAATAATTTGCTGCAGTTGGGCTTTGCTTGCCTCATCTTGGAGTCTATCCTTAAACCACCTATACAAGGCATGCGCGGTGGTTCTGTCACCAGGGTGGACATCGCTACCATCGTAACGGTCTGGCGCTTCTAGCAGCTCAGAATATCCGTACTCAACTGCTCCAGGTTGTTGATGTAATTCTACAACCTTTGTCCAGGGTATAGCTATGACTGCTTGGCTGTGTTCAGTTGCGGGACGAAAACCTGCTCGGTCCGGGTCTTGGGAGATAATCGCTGTCCGCTCCTGAACTGTCCCAGGACCTGTAGTAACTATGGTGTTTTCGGCTCTTGTGAATCTTCCGGCAGTGTTATCTTTGGCGGGGATTGTTGCATCAACCAATATTGCTGGTTCATCGTTAGGCCCTTTAACTAAATGAAAGCCCATTTTTTGTAATTCTTCTGACATCTTTTCAACGGAGACGCCCGTTCGTGGATTAGCTTGAAGAGAAAGGGTTCTTTCGGGGTCAAGTTCACTCCCTTGATCTCCTGCGGAAGACTGGTTATTAGTTTCTAAGTTGCGTTCCCTTGAAATAGCTGGAGCTTCTCGAAATGCAGCGGCAGACTCTGAAGGCCTTCTGTTAAACTTTGGGTCTGTATGGAACAAGACCTCTAAACGATACTCTATTGCTTCTCCAGTGAGCCATATTAACTCTTCTTTATTCTTTAACTCCACCATCCGTGCAGTACTAGGAATTTTTTTTACATCAATTCTTTCCCCTTCGGGATAGATAACCTCAGCTAGCGGTGCAATATCCTTAATTTCTTGTGCTGTCATCAGTATTGACGTTTCAGTTGTTTCATAAGGCTTAGCTAAGATCTTGTTAGCTTGTTCGTTCATACGTTTGGGTGTTGATTACCAGAATTAAACTCAATTCCGGTAATCTGTAATTTTAATACTATGCTTTGATTATACTAAATAATGCTTTTAATAAAAAGAGGTTTTGAAACTTAGTCAGTTCAGGGTTTTATTTGAATTACATAACCCTCGTCAAGGTCCAACTTTGTTTTCTACTATCCTAAAACTTCTGGCTGGTGAATATTTGTTCTCGGAAAGAGAGTTGTCCTGCAAAATTTTTCAATGTGTATATTTCACGCATGAAGTTGGTTTTATCTTCAAATGGGTTGGTCACTTCCTGTTCAAGACGATTTTCAGGGATCCAGTAGTGTTCGCCCTCATTGTTCGGTAAAAGCTCGCCTTCCGGTTCATGAACGCGATAAAAGAAAAAGAATTTGTCCTCTAGTAACGTGTGGCTATCTTCTTCGTAGACCAACATATGTTGAACTTCCACTAGTGTTGGGTTACCAGTAAGGTTGGTTTCTTCTTTAAGCTCTCGCTTGGCTGCATCTGAGACCGTTTCCCCGTACCTGACCTTTCCTGATAGAAATCCTTGGCAGCCATAAAAAGGTTGTTTTTTTCTTGTATAAACTAAGAATTCCAGTTGCCCCTCACGCAACCTTGTGCATGCTACTCGGGCACCGATTTTAGCTTGCACCATGAATTTTGAGTTGTCCGTATCCAACCTACCCGCATACTCTTTGCCTTGAGGTGTAAGTCTGTACATATCCACGTTTTTTTCCACTAAGCCATCTTTTTTTAGCTGGTCCAGGTGAAAAGAAAACTGGTTATTTTCTAGTGTGAGATCTGGTTTCAATTCAGTATACGAGAGCTGGGGAGCGAATAAAAGTTTTTGTAATATAGTCAACTGGATGTGGTGTCGTTGTTTCATAAGGTGGGTAGGTGTTACTTTGTCGTATGATACTGGGGAAAGCAAAAGCTTGTCTAGTCAAGTCAGGTTGACCTAAAAGGTCTTTGGGGCTTAAAAATTTCAGATAAAATTTAAAGAGTTTTGAGTTCCACTTAGGTGGGTTGTGTTAAAATGATAGTATGGAGGTAAGAAATTATGTTTGAGATACAAGGTTCAAGGCGTATCCCGTCGGTTATGGCCACACAGCATCCGGACAATGCTGGTAAGCCGTTTTGGCACAACAGCCCTTTCATCTCTGACCAGGATGAAACCGAGGAGCTTTACCAGAACTTTGCCACTTTAGGCAATGACGAGTATATGTGGGATTGGGAAGGCAAATTTGCCGACGAGGCAATGATAGAAAAATTGCTTGGTAAGTACTACGACTTCTTTTCCCACCAGCAGATAGGGCGGGATTTTTTTGTAACATTACGCATCCCAAATATCTGGGAGGAAAAAACATTTAAACTGTCCCGGGCTTTCATGAGTGTGATTTCCGCGGCAGAATTTACCAAATCTTTGGGACTTAGCAGCCCGCCCGTTTTTGAGTTGATCTTGCCTATGGCCAAAACTCCTGACCAGCTACTGTTCATCCAAGATGCTTTTCGCAAAACCGCTCGGTTTAAAGAAGAAGTCTTTGGTGACCTATCTGCTGGCCGAGGATTTGTGCATATGATCCCGATTTTTGAAAGTGTGGACGATTTGTTGGGTAGCTCTAGTTTTATGCGGGAGTATCTGGCAAAACAAAGCAACGCATGCGGAGAGCAGATTTTAGATCAGCGAGTATTTTTAGCTAGATCCGATCCTGCCTTAAACAGCGGATTTGTATCTGCAAGCCTGGCTTGTTTGATCGCGCTCTCTAACTTCCAAGATCTGGAAGCTGAGCTTGGGGTAAATTTACATCCCATCATCGGCTGCGGGGCGTTGCCCTTTCGCGGTGGTTTGAGCCCTGAAAATATCATGGAGGCAGTGCGACTGTATGGCGGTGCTAGGACCCTGACTGTGCAGTCCGCGTTTCGCTATGATTTTGATCTAGAAAAAGTAAAAAGCGCGATAGAGCAGATAAAAACTTTACTGCCAGACTCAAAAGCAAAAGTTATCCCCCCTGAAGACAAAGGACGGCTAGTAGCTCTTGCTAAAGAATTTGAAGCGCCATACAAAGAGAGTGTGGAGCGGTTAGCGCCATTGATCAATGATTTTGCTGCGCATATCCCTAAGCGCCGGTCGCGCGTTCAGCATGTCGGGTTGTTTGGTTACAGCAGGGCGGTTGGTTCGGCTAAGTTGCCTCGTGCCATCGGGTTTACCGGGGCTTTGTACACCATCGGCCTACCCCCGGAGTTTATAGGCACTGGACGGGCGCTTTCTGAGGTCCGGCATCAAGGCGGGTTAGAACTGTTAGAGCAGTATTTTCCGGAGTTTAAAGCCTGGCTATCACGAGCCGCAAAATATATAAATCTGGAAAATATCCAAGTGTTAAGTAAAGATCATCCGGAATTGGAAAATATCTTGCAAGATCTACGCTTGTGTGAGGATATGTTAGGGATAGGTATCGGCCCTGTCACTACCGAGGATAAGCTACATAAAAACTTAACTTCCGGTATACTTCTAAAAAAACAAGCTGGGGTGGATTTTCAAAATGAGGTTTTGGACGCTGCGGTGTTGAGAAAAAGTTTAGGGTAGCAGGTAGAACTTGTTTGGTAAGCTACTTTAGTTCAAATGGGCACCATTTATAAAATCTTGAATGGTGCCCATTACAAAATATTAATGTTAAAGGTTCCGCTCTGGTCCGCTCCTTGTTTGGTCAAAGACTAAGAATTCCCGTCCTAGGCGGGTCCGCCTCAGGAGGAAAAGATTAAAGATTAGAGATTAAGGATATAGATCTGTCACACAACTTCACCCCTTTAGGGTTCCGGAAGATAGATAAGTATGGAATGCTAGTATAATATTTATGGACAGGTAATACATTTATGCACCTATCACAAAGATCAAGAATTTTAGAACCTTCTACGACTTTGCGTTTAAACAGCCTGGCTAAAGAACGGGCGGCAAAAGGTTTGCCGGTCTTTAATCTGTCCGTGGGGGAGCCGGACTTTGCAACGCCATCTTATATAAAACAAGCTGCTAAAAAAGCGATTGATGACGACTTTACCCGCTACACCGCAGCTGGCGGCATAAAGCCGCTTAAGGAGGAGGTAGCTAAGGTATATGCTTTAAAGCTCGGGCTTGAGGTGACGGAAAAAAATGTAA
>CAYYEK010000045.1:0-8469 GCA_964470855.1 uncultured Candidatus Saccharibacteria bacterium | reverse complement strand
ATAGGCGGACCCCGCTCGAGGCGGGGGACAATTAACTTCTGTAATGGGCACCATTTAAATCTTCAAAATGGTGCCCATTTTGGGATCCAGTCTGCAATCTCCAATCTAAAATCTGCAATACTTGATTCACTATTCATCATCCCCTTCCTCCCCTAGGTTAGGGGAGGCTAGGTGGGGTACAAAAGTTATGAAACTCATACCTCCCCTAACCCCTCCTATCTTAGGAGGGGAAGAAGACGCGGGTATTCCTATCTTAAAAGAATAACAAAAGTCTTGAAAGAATAACAAAAGCACGAATCTAGTTCACAAGTCCAAGATTCACTATTTTTTGTTCACTATTCCATGCAGTACTTATCACTCTGGCCTTGACATAAGCCGAGTTTTCTGATAGATTGCTTTGGTGGTTACTTTCCACGAAAGGCGCCATTTTTATTTTACATTAACCTTCTCTAAAGAAAGGATATAAATTATGGGAAAACCAGGTAAGGAGCAAATCAGACCTTATGAAACAAATACCGACTTCATCGTTACAGGTAAGGAGGAGATATTTCCAATTACAAGTCAACAAATAATAGCCGAACAAGCTGGGTTCAAGCGTATTGTATATCCTGACGGCACAGAAGTAGCCGTACCTGTGAGAGTGATTCACTTCACAAAACAACCTCCGAAAAGCAGGGGCATCCTATAAGCCATGTTTACTTTTCATAATTTCTAGGTTATAATGACAAAGTAATGCAAAGTCGGCTACCAACCGGCATACGGATGAAAAATTGCATAAAGAGAAAAGCCATGTACTACTAAGCCTCTAGCTTGAGTACACGGGAACTGGGACGGAATCGCGTTTTCTAGACCTCTTTAGAAAAGGCCCCAGAAAGTTGAAACACTAAACCGCAGTGTGGCAACTTTCTGGGGCTTTGTGTTTCCCCTCCTTCGCCCATGGGGCTTCGTCGGGCAGGTCCACCTTCTCCGCCAGCTGGCGGATTCGGCGCCTGCCTACCGGCCTGCTCCGCACAAGGTTCAGCGAGACGAGTAGGCAAGGACAAGCTCTCACCTAGCGCCTATCCCGACGATAGGAATGGTGGGACCCCGACTACATGTCGGGGGAACCTAACGCGCTAACCCGCTATCGCGCTAACGCGCTGTTTCCCATTTGTATATTCGCAATTACTAATAACTATTTACTAACAACTAACAACTAATTAACTACATATGGACTTACAAAACCAAAGACACTCGCTAGCTCACCTCTTAGCAGCAGCAGTACTAGAACTTTACCCAGATGCAAAACGCACCATAGGGCCTGCCATAGAAAACGGCTTTTACTATGACTTTGACTTCACCACCCCTATATCCGACAAAGACCTACCAAAGATAGAAAAGAAAATGCGTGAGATGCTTCCCAAATGGAAGGAATTTTCACGAGCTGAATGTTCTCGAGCGGAGGCACTGGCAAAATACCCAGACAACCAATATAAACAAGAATTAATCAAAGAATTCACAACTCCCTCTTTTGTAGGAAGCCCATCTCCTCATTCCCCTCTCCCCGAGGGAGAGCAACCCCCCCCTTCCCCTCTCCCCGAGGGAGAGGGCCAGGGTGAGGGTTCAAGCAAAGTCACCTTCTACACCTGCGGGGGTTTTGAAGACCTTTGCCGTGGAGGACACGCGGAAAACTTAAGTCAGATTGATCCAGAAAGCTTTAAACTGGACCGCGTAGCCGGAGCTTACTGGCGTGGCGATGAAAAGAACAAGATGCTCACCCGCATTTACGGCTTAGCTTTTGAGTCTAAAGAAAAGCTAGACGAGCATCAAAACATGCGCGAAGAAGCAGAAAAAAGAGACCATAGGAAACTCGGGCACGATTTGGAACTTTTTACTTTTGACGAAGAGATTGGCAAGGGGTTGCCCTTATGGCTACCCAAAGGCAATATCATCAAAGAAGAACTTGAAAATTGGGGAAAGCTTACTGAACAAAAATTCGGTTATCAAAGAGTAACCACACCTATCATCACCAAAGAAAATCTATTCTATACCTCAGGACACTTGCCATTGTATAAAGACAGTATGTATGCCCCACTGCAAATAGAAGAAGAGAATTACTACATTAAACCGATGAATTGCCCCTTTCACCACAAAGTATTTAGTGCTCGTACTAGAAGTTACCGGGAACTTCCTTTACGCATCGCAGAGTATGGCTGGTGCCATAGATACGAAGACTCTGGGAGCTTGTTTGGACTGATGAGGGTTAGAGGGATGCAGATGAACGACGCACACATTTACACAACCATGGATCAAGCTGTGGAGGAATTTGTCAATGTCATAAAACTACATGAGTACTATTATAAGCTTCTAAAAATCGAAAAATATGAGATGGAACTCGCACTGCGGGACCCTAACAATATGGATAAGTATCACGGAGACGAAGCTGACTGGAAACTTGCTGAAGAGATGACCGTAGAAGCTATGAAGCTTTCCGGGGTGCCATTCAAAATCGTCAATGAAGGGGCGGCATTTTATGGGCCTAAGATGGACTTTCAGATATACTCATCTACTGGGAGGATGTTCTCTGTATCGACAAACCAGCTAGACCTCTACATGGGTAAAAAATTCAATCTGGAATATACCGATAAAGAAGGAAATAAACAAATGCCTGCCATTATTCACAGGGCACCCCTTGGAACTCATGAGCGATTTATCGGTTTCTTGATAGAACACTTCGCAGGCAATTTTCCTCTTTGGCTCTCTCCTGTTCAAGTAGCTGTCTTGCCTATCTCCGACAAACACGTTGATTACGCCAAGCAAACAATTGACAATTTACATTTGACCATTGACTCGTTAAGAGTTCAACTAGACGACAGGAGTGAGTCAATTGGTAAAAAGATCCGCGAGGCTACCAACCAAAAAGTCCCCTACATGCTTATTATTGGCGACAAAGAAGTGGAAAGTCAGGCAGTTGCAGTCCGCACTCGTTCAGGCGAAGACCTAGGCAGCATGAAGTTGGACGAGCTTTCAGGTAAACTATCCTCTGAAATAAAGGAAAAAAGCTAATTCACAGTTCACAAATACGGGATTTAGTTGCTCTCGAAAAAGATTACTCTAAAATAATAGGAAAATTGTGCCCCTCGATCCCCTCTCTGACCGCTCTCTTAGCTTCACCTTCTGTTATGAAGTCTTTGCTAAGCGGAATTTGAAATGCGAACTGGTATTCCGAAAAGTTAAGGTACAAATTGAACATATCACCCACAACGACTACTTCAGCTGAGTTAAAAGATAGATTCGTACTCTTTTTACAAACAGTTGTTGCAGCTTTTTGCAATTTTTCCGCGTTCTTTTGGTACTTTTCTTGAGGGGATAAGTTATTCCAAGTATCTATTTGCCCCTCCATGCTCTCGAATCTACTGTTTAGTGATTCTATTTGATGACGTGCTCTTGGTAGATTGTTAGATCTGTTTTCTGAACCAAATTTATCGCATGCAGTGGCTGATACGACCCCAATTAGAATCATTTCCAATACTCCCCCTAAGTCTCTTCATAAAAATTCATTTCAATATAATTAATCACACCTCCCAAGCACTGTTGAGCTGGTCGCGGGTGATGCGACCATCGCGGATCTCAATGGTTCTTTTTGCCTTAGCCGCGTATTCTAGCTCGTGCGTGACAAAGATGATAGTTTGCCCAGAATTGTACAGATCCACAAAGGCTTGCATGACCAGCTCAGAGTTTTCACTATCAAGATTAGCGGTTGGCTCATCCGCAAACAGAACTTTGGGGTTGTGGGCTATGGCCCTTGCGATACTCACCCTTTGCTGCTGGCCTCCTGAAAGTTTAGCCGGCACAGAATCGTGCTTGTCCATAAGACCCAAACGGTCAAGCGCTTGGTGCGCTTTCTCGTAAGCAGCGCTCTTGTCCAAGCCTTGCATGAGCAAAGGCAAGGCGACATTTTCCATAGCAGTAAGCTCTGGCAGCAATGCGTAATCTTGAAAGACATAGCCAAATTCCATAAGTCGGACTTTGGTTTTTTGATCCTGGGACCAATCTGAAGTCAGTCTACCATCCAACCAGATCTTACCGCCAGTTGGCTCGTCAAGCATGGAAATCTGATAAAGCAAGGTTGACTTGCCAGCACCAGAAGGGCCTATTATAGAAACAAACTCGCCCGAGTCTATCTGAAAAGAAAGCTCTTTTAAAACGCGCTGGACCAGATCCCCGCTACCGTATTCTTTAACTAGGTTTTCAACTTTAATCATATAGATTAGCTTTTTTTAGGCACCAGCTTTTAAGAATTTGCAGATTTTGGATTTTGATGTTGTTTAGAGATTAGGGTTTAGAATTTAGTGCTTGCTCATATCGCTATCTCCCCCTCTGGTCATCGTCATTGTCATCGTCATCGTTCTATCTTACTTATTACTCCTTCTGTTTACTGTTTTCTACTTACTCGCGACTAACTGACTGGTTGACTCGCAACTATTTTACTTACGACTATCAACTAGTGACTAACTTCTATCTTCCCAAAATAGAATCCAAGGTATTTTTCCTGACGATCAAGGTAGCTGGGATAAACCCGGCCACAACATTGACCGCTAAAAGTATAACCACCCGTGCCAGCGCGCCAGTATAAGTAACCGCCAGTATGCCGTCTGAAAATGGAAAATCAATGGGATTTACATCAAAGTAAGGCTTTAAAAATCCGAAAGTTAGAATAAGCCCTAAAACTGATCCCACAACCCCGTAAAACAACGCCTGAAACACGTAAGCCGCTTGTATGGCTCGAGGCTCCACGCCAATACCTTTCATAATCCCTATAAACTTCCTTCTGGTGACTGCATTGATAAAGATGACTATGAAAATCGTGATAGTAGCAACTACCAAAGCTATGCTGGAAAGCGCATTCCCTAAGATGCTCATCGTTGTTTCTATATCCCGCAAAAAAGTAGGGATAGCCTCAGAGGAAGTTTGTGCCCTGACCGGCGCACTTCCTATAAACTTTTTTAAGTCATCCCTCACCTCAAGATCCGCTCCCGGAGAAGTTAAGATAGCGATCTCCTGAACCTCCCATTCGTTTACCGGCAAGATCCGTCTCAATCCTTGTGCTAACACAAACATCCGCTGCGAGATCTGATCCACCTTGCTTTTTACTATACCTCTGACTACATACTCTTTTACTATAGGTCCTCCGCCATTTACCGAAAAAGTGGCTCTCACCCTATCCCCCACCTTAACACCTTTTATAAGCTCAAGACCCGGGATATCTACATCGGCAAAACTTGAATACTCTTTGATTAAGTTCGCACCTATGAGTATGCCGTCATCGTCTTGTTCAGTTAACATCCTACCTTCTATGACAAACCTGCTGAAACCGGTCACCTGTTCTTCACTTGCCAGATCAAGCCCGGTAATCGCACCCCCAGCTTGGTTAGCTTTTTCTTTAGCAGGAGGGTTGTCATCCAGCGTTCCCAAAACTGTAGCCAAAGAAGAATACCGCACAGTGCTCGCCAAAACTTTGGGATGATTGTCTAAAAATGCTTTTATCTGAGCGGAGTTTTCTATGTACGACCTACCTGGTTTAGGGGAAACAAATACATCTCCAGAGTAACTAGTTCGGTATTGCTGATAACTGCCGGTTATGAGACCCACGAGAAGTCCTGAGACCACCACTAGATTCAAAAAAGTGAGGATCATGATAAAAACTATGAGGCCGGTCGTCCACTTGCTACTGCGCCTCAACTGGCGGACAGCCAAAAACCACCCTACGGAAAGTGGGCGGATATTTTTATGAAACCAGTTGGAAAGGAAGCCTGCCATATGTACAAAATCTGCTTAAAACTAGCCTCCATATACTAGCAAAACCCCTAAATCAGCTCAACAGGAGGAGAAGGCCGGATTAAGGGCTCGGATTTATACTTGCCCCGCTGCAAACCTTGCCTGTTTCGCATAAAAAAGCCTTGCCCGGAAACCTCAAATCCACATAGGAAAATGCTGCGAGTTTAGCTATACCATAAGAGCTTAAAAGAGCGTCGAATCTTTGGGATATGTCCTCAGGATCAAAGTTTAAGCCTAGCAAAACTTTAACAGTCTGCTGACCACTGCTTATCTGAAAATCGGCGCGCATAAACTCTGAGGGAACTTCTAAGTACTTTTTATCACTTTTGGCATCACCTGCTGCAGATAAAACTTTAGGTTCTATTGCTTTTGCTGTTTCTTTGATAGAGCTATCCTCCTCACCCTGGTCTAAGGTTGTAACTGGCAGGAGCTCTACCCGCACAACCCTAAGTCCTGATACAAACTTCGGGAGCTGACTTTTTAGTTTACGAGCGGCTTCTAGCTCTTCACTGTACAAAAACGACTGCCTATACTGCGAATCACTGTTAGGCGGCAAAGCTATTTGCAACTCAGTCTCCTCTACTTTAGGCAGTCTTTTATCCAGATCGCTTGCCGGATCAAACTTCTGTCCATTCCAATCAACCACTTCTTCAACAGTATCGCTTAACAAACGAAATTGTGCTGTGCGCTTAACCACTGCCAAGACAGGATCTGAAAACCAACCCTGCTTTTGCAAGCTTACCTCTAAGGCCTCGGGCAACTCTTTTTTTACCTCTTCAATAAAAGACTCGGTATCGAAACGAGCATAAAGACCAGCAGGGATCATAAAAACCACCTTTCGGTTTAGATACTGCTGAACCACAAGATCAGACTTGGCTGTAAGAACCGGCCCTGCCCCCACAATTGCCACACTGTGTACATACAGTGGAGATGGAGTGAGTATGAAGGTTATAAAAAAAGCAAAAGCAAGCAGTCCATACCAAAAGACACGCATACGAAGCAGTCTCACCAAAGGGCCTTGCTTTGTACCAGCACTTTCCCTTGTATAGCCTCTTGCACTTTTAAGCTGCTGTTTAAAATTTTGGTTTTTGAACCTAGACTTCATTTTTTTTACCTTTACCTTTTTATGTTACTACTCTCAATCTGGTTAAGGATGAAGGATTCCCGCCAAAGGCGGGTCCGCCTCCCCAACTCGTAATAGCTTCACCGAGGCAAGCCCGTCTCGCGATAGCTTCACCGAGGCAAGTGGTGGAAAAACTCATAACTCATAAGTCAAAAATTATAACTTCAACTGAAAACTTTGAACTTTTTATAAAATTTGATATTTGGATTTGTTTAGAATTTAGAAATTAGTATTTAGAGCTTCAATTTTGAACCACCTGGTTGATAGTCAACTGCCTGCCCCTGCCTTGCCGGCCCGCTTCGCAAGAGCTTTGGCGAGGCGAGCAGGCAGGCGTCCTCAGCTTCTAGCGGAGGCTGGGCAAATATTCGCTATTTCCTAAGCCAGCGGTCGTCTTGGCGAGCCAGCAACTCTCTTGCTTTCATAGGTTCTGCAAGTATCTCCTTACAAATTTTTTCCATACGCATACTTTGACTTCCCTTGACCAGGATCAAACTTCCTTCTTCTACTAGCTCGTGCACAACAGACGCAGCTTCGTCTGACTTATCAAACGACACAACCCGCTCTTCTGGTAGCCCAGCCTCCAAAGCAGCTCGTGCCAAAACTTTTCCCATCTCCCCTACTGTAACAAGGTGCTGTGGGGCAAGCTCTGCCACTAGTTGACCTATCTTTTCGTGCTCTTCTATAGAAACCTTTCCGAGCTCCAGCATATCGCCTAGACAAACGATCTTATGCTCTGAAGGAAGTCTTGCAAAAACATCCAAAGCAGCACGCGTAGAATCCGGAGCAGCGTTGTATGTATCGTCTATCAACACCGATTTTTTCATGGCATAAAGCAAGTTTAACCTGCCCGGCATGGGACTGTAACTAACCAGCCCATCCACCAAGTCACCCTTGTTTACGTTTAAAATCTCAGCCACGGCAACTGCAGCAGCCAAAGCCTCAAGATGTGGAGCCCCAAGAGCTTTCACTCTAAACTCATAAGCGTCTTTTTGCCCCACAACCTCTATGTTAGTCTCCAACTTCTCCAAATCTTCACCAAGCACCCTTGCTTTTACATCCCCCTTGCTTCTACCATATGAAACTACCGGAACTTTGGCTTTTTTTGCCCCTTCTATGCATGCTTCATTTTCCGCGTTTACCACACAAGTTCCACCATCAACTATTTTTTCCAGCAATTTGCTTTTTTCCGCCAGCACTGTTTGCGGGTCCTGGAAAAATTCATAATGCGACAGCCCTATGCCCGTCAAAACTCCAATGTTAGGCTTGGCTATCTCCAAAAGCTTGTCCATCTCCCCGACTCTGTCTATGCCGTATTCCAAGACTAAAACTTCTGGGTAGCGCATCTTAGCAGTTAAAAGACGCATAGCTTTTACTATCACCAAAAACCAACCCCACGGATTTCTGCCTGCGGTATCTTCACCAATTATCCCTAAAGGAAGACCTAACAGGTCGTTTAAGTTACGAGGCGGAGTGTAGACGCGGTAGTGCTTAGACAGTGCCGCGGCTATGGCCCTACGCGTGGTAGTTTT
>CAYYEK010000044.1:0-8699 GCA_964470855.1 uncultured Candidatus Saccharibacteria bacterium | reverse complement strand
ATGAGCTAGTCGCTTCGGCCAGGAGTCGGATTAAGTCTGAAGGAAAAGACCAAGACCAAGATGTAGTGGCAGCGCGGATTGACAGCGAGCTTAACCATATAAATGATGCTAAACAAAAAGAGGTAACTGCTTTAGAGCAAGTTCGAGATCAAGCGAGGGCTGAGCTGAAGAGTATAAAAAAGATGCAGGTTATATCCGAGCTGACATATAGAGACCTGTCTTTGAAGTACGGCCCAGTTTTTAGAGCTGGTATAGGTGCTGAGAGTCTGAAAAGTCTGTTAGAAGAGATTGACTTAGAAAGTTTGGCAGTGGAATTGGCTGGGCAGCTGAAAAACACTGAAGGCTTGGCGGCTAAGAAAGTTTTACGACGTTTGCGCTTAGTTAAGTCTCTTATCGCCGCGGGCTTAAGGCCGGAGTGGATGTTGGTTACGATCTTACCGGTAATCCCACCGGACTTGCGTCCTATGGTCCAACTAGACGGTGGAAGGTTTGCGGCTTCCGATCTTAACGATCTTTACAGAAGGGTTATCAATCGTAACAATCGTTTGAAAAAACTGATCGAAATTAAGTCGCCAGAAGTTATTACTAGAAATGAAAAAAGAATGCTGCAGGAAGCAGTAGACGCCCTCATAGATAACTCTGTACGGCATGGAAAAGAAGTGACCGCCTCAACCGGTCAAAAGAGAAAGCTTAGGAGTTTGGCTGATTTACTTAAAGGTAAACAAGGTCGCTTCCGTCAAAACCTTCTTGGTAAACGTGTTGACTATTCTGGGCGCAGCGTGATCGTGGTTGGTCCGGAGCTGAAGCTTCATCAGTGTGGACTGCCAAAGAAAATGGCTCTGGAGCTGTTCAAACCTTTTGTCATCTCCAAGCTCATCGCTCGTGAGTATGCGCATCACGTCCGCAGCGCTAACAAACTCATAGAACAAGGCCGCAACGAAGTTTGGGATATATTAGAAGAGGTAATCCAAGGACACTATGTGTTGTTAAATCGCGCTCCCACCTTGCACCGTTTGGGTTTCCAGGCCTTTCAGCCGATTTTGATCGAAGGTAAGGCGATCCAACTTCATCCTATGGTGTGTGCCGCCTTTAACGCGGACTTTGATGGTGACCAGATGGCGGTGCATGTGCCACTTACCGAGGCAGCGCAAAAAGAGGCCAGAGAAATCATGGTTTCCAAGCATAACTTGCTGAAACCCGCATCTGGTGAGCCGGTTATGATCCCAAGCCACGACATCGTGGTTGGTAGTTACTACATAACCAAATTAAAACCTAACGCCAAGGGTCAAGGTAAAATATTTACCGATCGTGACGAGGCGGTATTGGCTTACAACAACCGTTATGTTGAGATTCAGGCGCCCATAAAGGTGCGAATGTCAGATGGGGAGATAATCGAAACTTCAGTTGGTCGCTTGATCTTTAACAAGATTTTGCCTACTGAACTTGGTTATCGCAATGAGCTATTTGATAAAAAGAAGTTACAGCAGCTGGTCAATGAAGCCTATAGGCTTCTTGGCGCGGAGGCTACCGCCCAACTGCTTGATGACTTGAAGAGAACAGGCTTCCACTATATGAAAAAGTCCGGTATCTCATGGGGTATGAACGACCTGCGTGTGCCTCAAGAAAAGCCTTTAATGCTTGAAACTGCAGACAAGGAAGTCGCAGAAGCTTACGAGCAATTTCAAGAAGGCCTGCTTACTGAAGACGAGCGCTATAGTCGTGTGATCGAAATTTGGGGACGGGTTTCCGAACAGATCGCAAAAAAAGTGGCGTTAACAGTAGAAGAGCACAGCTCTGTAGACTACATTTTCAACTCAGGCGGTCGCGGTTCAACTTCACAGCTAACCCAGATGGCAGGATTAAAAGGTTTGGTGGTTAGCCCTTCCGGACAAACTATAGAGCTGCCATGTAGAGCTGGTTTTAAGGAAGGTTTGGAAGTGTTGGAGTATTTTATCTCTACGCACGGTTCACGAAAAGGTATGTCCGATACTGCTTTGAAGACTGCAGATGCAGGGTACCTGACCCGCCGCTTGGTGGATGTAGCACAAGATATGGTGGTGGTGCAGGAAGACTGTGGTACAAGTGAGTATATAGAAATCACTCGAGAGCAGGCACAGAAAACCAACCGTAGTTACGATAAGCTGCTTTTTGGACGGGTGGTTGCTGAAGATGTGGTGGCTCCGGCAGGTGAAGTGCTGCTTAAGAAAAACGAGCCCATAGACGAGTCGTTAGCGAAAAAAATCGACAAGGCTGGGGTAGATAAAGTCTTAGCTAGATCGGTGTTGAAATGCCGGCTGGTTCGCGGTGTCTGCCGTTTGTGTTACGGGTTTGACTTAGGGTTCAACAAGATGGTTGATTTAGGTGCTGCGATAGGTATAGTAGCCGCACAAAGTATAGGCGAACCTGGAACCCAGCTTACTATGCGTACGTTCCATACTGGTGGTGCGGCTTCCGCATCTGACATTACGCAAGGCTTGCCTCGCGTGGAAGAGTTGTTTGAAGCCAGAAATCCAAAAGGCCAGGCAACAATCGCTGAAGTGGCTGGAAAAGTTTATCTGACTAAAACTTCTGAGCGGGAACATATCGTCCGCATCCAGTCCCCAGAAGTAGCCAAGGATACCTTTGTCCTTCCAGCTGGCGCTACTGTGTCAGTAGCAGATGGGCAGAAGGTAGCGGCTGACGAAGTATTGTATCTTGATGACTCACAGTCTCCGGTCCGCGCCAAGCACCCTGGGATATTGACCAGGCAAGAGCAAATTCTTGAGGTGGTACACGAAACTGAGGAGATGAGAGAATACACAGTTCCAGCAAGCTACAGGCTTTTGGTGGCAGATGGGGATTTGGTTGCTGTCGGACAACCACTCACTGAAGGTAACCTAAACCCTGAACAGGTTTTATCCCTGCAAGGTACGGAGGCCACTCAAAATCTGATTCTGGCCGAAGTGCAAAAAGTATACTCTTCGCAAGGCGCTCCTATCAATGACAAGCATATAGAAGTGATCGTCCGGCAGATGTTCTCCAAGGTGCGAGTCACGGACAGTGGTGACAGCAGTTTTTTGGTCGGTGAAACAGTTGATCTAGCCAAGCTGCGCGACATTAACGACCAGATCGCTAGTCGTGGGGGTCAACAAGCCAAATACGAACAGTTACTGATGGGCATAACCAAGGTATCCTTGCATACAGACTCTTGGTTGTCCGCTGCCTCCTTCCAAGAGACTACTAAGGTGCTGATCTCAGCCTCAGTGTCTGGTCAGACCGATTTTCTGAAAGGTTTGAAAGAAAATGTAATCATAGGTAAGCTGATCCCGGCTGGTACGGGTTTTGCTTCAGCGGTCAAAACCATGGGGATAGACGAGGATATAGCATCTGACATTCCAGCTGCTCTAGACGAAGTAGAGCTTTCTATAGCAGACGAATAACGCTTCAAAGTTCAAAAAATCCCACCTCTTTAACTATGAGGTGGGGTTTTTTTGTTGCCGTTCTAGCTATGAATAGAAGTGCGTATGTGCTGTAGTGCGCTAGATAACCTCTTAAACAACTCATCTACTAAAAGGATAATCATAGATACGCCTAAAATTTTTCCCCAGATATCCAGTGGCAAACTCGTAGTATGAAGTATGTTTTGCAAAACAGGCCAGTAGATGGCCGCTACTTGCAGTAGGGCGACTGCGAGTAGGGAGAGTAGGAGCCATGGGTTTGAGAAAGGGTTGCTCCGGAAAACACTTATTTCAGTTCTGGCAGTAAAAGCATAGACCCACTGAACTACTGCTAGAGCAGTGAGGGCAATGCTTTGTTTTGTAGCCGCATCTCCATCTGAGTCCAATACCACCCAGAGGGCGATCATGCCCATAGCGCATCCCGAAATGACTATTCTAAGTATGCTCTGTAGGTCCAAGATATAGCGCGAGGGTTTGACAAAGGGCGTGTTTAAGATATTTTTGTCTTTAGGTTCCAACCCTAGTGCTACGGTAATGAATCCATCAGTAACCAGGTTGAGCCATAAAATTTGTACCGCAAGCAAAGGTAATGGTAGGCCGAGAAAGACGGCTGTACAGATGGTAAACAACTCGGCGACTGAAGTGGAAAAAAGATAAAACAAAACTTTTTTTATCCCAAGGAACATGGCTCGTCCTTCTTCTACCGCAGCGATGATGTTAGGGAAGTTGTCGTCTAGTAGTACGATGTCGGAAGCTTCTTTGGCAACTTCTGTTCCGCTTTTACCCATAGCCAAACCCAAATCTGCGGCAACCAGTGCTGGCGCATCATTGACTCCGTCACCAGTCATGGCGATAGTTTTGCCTTCTTTGCCGAAGGCTTGGATAATTTTTAGTTTGTCTTCCGGGGTGACCCTGGCGAAAACTTTTGTTTTAGTTATCTCCTTATCGGTCCCTGCCTTATCTAAATCTTTGCCAGTCAGGATTTTGACATTACCTGTGATGATGCCTGCTTGTTCGGCTATGGACCTGGCTGTGATAGGATTATCTCCACTCAGCATGATCACACTTATGCCAGCAGCTTGAAGCTTTGCTATTGCGTCCTTCACCCCAAATTGCAGTTGGTCCTCTAAGGCAACCAGTCCACCAAATTCTAATGATGGATGGTCATCTTTTTTTAGCGGCTTAGCGTTCTTTTTAAATGCATATGCCAGCACTCTAAGTCCTTTGGCTGACAAGTAGCGCTCCTTTTGCAACACAGCTGTCCTATTTGTTCGGCCGCATAGTTCAAGGATGGCCTCTGTGGCCCCGACCGCGGCTAGTAAATACTTTTGTCCACTGCGGTGCACAGTCGCATGGAACCTGCGTTTATAGTCAAAACTTATCTCCTCCACAAGCGTGTATCGATCCAGAAGTGCAGCTCGGTCATGTCCTAGTTTTTTTGCAGCTACCACCAGAGCAGCTTCTAGGGGGTCGCCTGTGGCGGTCCAGTTGCCGTTTTCGTCTTTAAAAATAGCGGCATTTGAAGACAGGGCAAAAACAAGGGCGGCATTTATAAGCTCAGGGTTGGATGCAGCGTCAGTGGGGGTATTTTTCATTTGTACTTGGCCTGCTGGATCAAGTCCGCTACCAGTAAGCGAGTAAAGTTGGTTCCCGGTCCATAGTTGGACTGCTGTTAATTCATTTTTCGTGATCGTACCAGTTTTGTCTACCGCTAGCACATCTATGTGTCCTAAGGCCTCTACTGCTTGGAGTTTTTTAACCAACGCTCTTCTTTTGCTCATCCTGTGTACTCCGCTGGCAAGGATCAGGGTGACAGCTATAGGTAAGCCTTCAGGGATAACGGAAACAGCCAATGCTACTACCGCACTAAACATTTCCCTGTATGCTACACCTCTAGCTACGCCGATCGTGAAGATGGCGATGCTTAACAGCAGGATGGCCAGGATGAGGAAGTTTGCCAACTCTCTTAGGTGGGTTTGCAAGGGTATTTCTTTTTTTATGGAGGCCACTTTTTCCGACAGGCTGCCCAGAAAGGAGTTAGAACCAGTGGCGACCACTAAAGCCTTGGCCCAACCTTTAGTAACTAAAGTGCCTTTGAACAGCATATTTTTTTGCTCCGCTGGCTGCAGAAGTGGGGTCTTTAGCGGTTCAACTGTCTTTTCTACCGGAGCAGACTCTCCGGTGATACTCGCTTCCGAGACCATGAGACTGGAGACATCTATAATTCTACAGTCGGCCGGAACTTTTTCTCCCTCGCGGACTAAGATAACATCCCCGGGGACCAAAAGCTGATCTTTTATGCGGAGTTCTTGGTTATTTCTTAGTGCTGTTGCTGTGGTTTCTAGAAAAGATTTTAAGGCCGCAAGGGTGTTGGCAGCGCGGCCTTCCTGGATTGCTCCTACAAAAGCATTTACTATGAGCACAGCTGCGATAATGATACCGTCAAGGGTTTTGCCGGTTAATACAACTATCACCGCGGCTAGGATCAGTGCGTAAACTAAAGGGCTTTCAAACTGCCTTAATAGGTGTTTGATAAATGTGTCAGGTTTTGACTCGCGTAGAGCATTTGGGCCGTAAAGGTCAAGCCTTGCTTTGGCTTCAGCGTCGGACAAGCCTTGAGGGCCGGACCCTAGAAGCTTGAAGCTATGTTCCACGCTTTCTGTGTGCCAGTAAATTTTTTCTTCCATTTTTGTTTCCCTCACTTTACCTACCTGATCTATATTTTACCAGATATTCTTACGCACCCGCTACAAAAGGACAGCCCGTTGAATTACTAAGACAAGCTTAAAGTTGGGTGTTAATTGTATTATCTTGTATTTTGTAGAACGATTATACTTTGATTGCCTCTGTGCGGTAGGTGGGGAATCCAAAGTCCGGCTAATTGGTGAGTCCAGAGCCACTGCTATTCAGTTAGTAGGTATTATACTTAGCAAGTAGGGTCACGATGGCGGATAGCTTACAAACTTTTTTTGTAGGCCCTGGTATATAGTTGTAGTTAGATTCAAATCAACAAGGTCTTTTGGAAAAATTTGAGCGCTGTTTGGTTAAGAATCGTAAGGCTTTCAGGATGTCTTTTAGGGAAATGATCCATGCCCTTGACCACGGATAGTTCTTTAGGGCCAGCAACTGCATCGTACAGTTCTTTTGAGTTTTGTGGTGACACATTAGTATCCGCATCACCTACGATCATTAGAAATTTAGCCTTCAGCAGTCTTGCTGCTGGAGTGGCATCAAACTTTTTAGCATCTTCAATAAATGCATAAGGAATTCGCAAAATTCCAAATTTAGAGCTTTGTTTTTCAAACCAACCAGTTTTTTCCCACGCTTCTATTCGAGATTCTCGGTCTTTTCTTGCCATTTGTGTAGGAGCAGAAACGGCGCAAACGCTAGGAATTACTGCATGTGTAGATGCATAGATTACTGCCAGAGTTCCTCCCATACTCTGCCCCCATAGTCCCACAAGAGAGCTTTCAACCTCAGGGAGTGATTGGAGAAAATGATATGCGGTATCAATATCCGAAAGGTAATTCGACATTCGGTAGTCAGATTCAAGGGTGCCTTCGCTTTCTCCAAACCCAGAAGCGTCAAACCTTAGTGCGACAAAGTTGTTGCTGGTAAGTATCTCGGCTAGGCTACTTATATGACCCTCTTCTTTGTAACCAGTAAAGCCATGCAGTAGTAATACTGCTGGGTGTTTGCCAGAGGTGTTGGGGGTGTGGAGTATCCCCGCAAGTTGTAGTCCTTTAGAGTTAGGGATTAATATCTTTTGTTCCATAATATTGAGCTTTAGGCCATTCAGAGATAATGAGTGGGTCTTTGTACATGCGCAATTCTTTTTCCGTCATGATGCCAGTTATGTGTTCGGTGATAAATGGCATAAAGGGGTGAAGTAGTTTTAGTACAGTGATGAGGTTACAAAAGAGCATTTTTTCTGTGGCAGCTTTAGTCTCTTGGTTTTGTAGTTGCCCCTTACACGTTTCAATGTATTTGTCTGCGAGTTCGTACCAGACAAATTGGTATATAGCCTGAGCTGCTTCGTGGAGCCTATATTGCTCTAAGTGTTCTGTGGTTTCTGTAATTAACGTGTCTAGTTTTCCTAAGATATCTCTGTCGGCATCTGTCATTGGTTCTGGCCTACCCCAGAGGTGAGAAAACATTGAGTTACTAGTCGCGAGTTGCGAGTCATGTTCCAGATTTTGTTTTTTGTTCTCTTTGCTGTTTGCTGTTTGTAGCTTACTGCTTTCTAGGTTTGTTATCACAAATCTGGCTATGTTCCAAAGCTTGTTGGCAAAGTGCTTCATGCCTTTGATTTTGTCTTCAGATAAAGCTATGTCGGTGCCTGCAGCGGTGTTGAAGATCAGGGCAAAACGCAAAGCATCTGCTCCGTATTTACTGATCATGTCCAATGGGTCGATGATGTTTCCCCTGCTCTTACTCATCTTTTGTTTGTTGGCATCCCTGATGAGTCCGTGCAGGTAAACAGTTTGGAAGGGGATTTGACCGGTTAGGCTGGTTGTTTGAAGTACCATCCTGGCTACCCAAAAGAACAATATATCATACCCTGTTTCTAAAACAGTGGTTGGGTGAAACTGCTCTAAGTCTTGTGTAGTATTTGGCCAGCCTAGGGTACTAAATGTCCAGAGCCCTGAAGAAAACCATGTGTCTAGAGTGTCTTCGTCCTGTTTTAGGTCGGGTGATTGCGGGTCTTGGATTAGTACTAGTTCCTTAAATGAGCAGTTTTTTAACGCTCCTCGGTGAGCATGATAGTGCACAAACTGGTCTTGGCTGCGCCCTTGTAGCACGGCCTCTATGACAGTGTTGATGTCGCCGTGGCCTATAGCTAGGATACTTCCTTGAGTGTCCAGATTTTCCCATGTTGTGACGAGCGTTTGAACTCTGGCGGTGATGTCTGACAGGCTCTCTCCGGTGTTACTTTCTTGCGCTCGCTTAAAACCTCTTGGGCCGGGTAAGATTTCTGTACCTACTAAGTCGCCAAGGTGCACCTCTTGAAGTTCATCTGCGACAACTATGTCGCTGTCGTCCAGCCCCAGCTCCTCTGCTAGTAGTTTTGCTGTTTCCAAGGCGCGTTTAAGTGGGGAGGTGAAGATCTTGGTTATGTTTTTATCCTTCATCTCGTCGGCTAGCACTTTACACTGATCTACACCGTTTTGAGTTAATGGGCTACCGGACCGAGCAAATATATTTTTCGTATTATCCTCACACTCCGCGTGTCGGGCTAAAAAGACTTTTTGCTCTTTCGGC
>CAYYEK010000043.1:0-8822 GCA_964470855.1 uncultured Candidatus Saccharibacteria bacterium | reverse complement strand
TTTTTTAGTCGTGATTTAGTAGTCTTTGACCTGGAAACCACAGGGATGTACTTCTCTCGTCATGAGATAATACAGATTGGTGCTGTCAGGTTAGATCGGCGCACATTAGATGAGGTGGAATCATTTTCCAGTTTAGTCTGTCCGGAACACCCCGCAACAGCTGAGGCGGAAGCGGTTTCTGTTCACGGTATTGACTATGCACAGTTAAAAGAACAGTCAAAGATAGTCGAAGTCTTGCAGGAACTAGAGCATCGCTTCCCTCCTTTAGAGGTGCTTCTTTCTTCTTATAACACCCCTTTTGATATTGCCTTTTTGCGTTCCGCTTACGTGGCAGTAGATCGTGTCATGCCTTACGATCTTCACAGCGTGGACATATGGACGCTTTCGTATCTTTACTGGTGTCGGGGCGAATATCCCTTGAACCCGAAAAAACCCATTGGATTTGGGTTGTCAGATATGGCTGCGATCTTGGGCATTGAGGCTGTTGGATACCATAACGCTCTAACGGATGCTCGTGTTGCGGCAGAAGTTTTAAGGAGGCTGCTGGTTAGTAAATAAACAGTACGCGGAAAGTTGTATAGTAGTAGAAGTAGCTCGCCCGTCCGTAGCCCGTAGGGCGAAGGCGGGTAATAGTAGTAAAGTAGTAGAAGTAATTAAATGTTATGAGTTTTCAGTTGAAGTTTTGACTTTTGAGTTTTGACTTTTTCCGCCTGAGGCGGACCCCGCACGAGGCGGGGAACATTTAACTTCTGTAATGGGCACCATTCAAATCTTTAAATTGGTGCCCATTCTGGGGTCCGATATCCAGTCTAAAATCTGCAATTCTTAACTCCGTATTCGTGCTATCCTTCGACTTAGCTCAGGACAGGTTAGTATATTCGTGCAATATTCAAGATTCTAAATTCTTAATTCTAAATTCGTGTGATTAGTGCGGTTAGTGTATTAGTGCAATACTCGTTATTCTTTTGAAAAATATGAAAATAGTATTTTTTGGCACATCGTGGGTGGGGACAAAGATTTTAGAAACTTTAAGCAACACTCATGAGGTACTGGCGGTAGTTACAAGGCAAGATGCTCCAGTTGGGAGGAGGCAAGTTTTAACTCCTTCCCCTATTGCTGTGCTTGCCACAAAGCTTGGTTTGCCAGTGTTGAAACCGGAAAAAGTAAAAGGCAATTCAGAATTCATCCAGACCATGTCTAAACTTGGGGCAGATGTTTTTATCGTAGTATCCTACGGCAAGATTTTACCAAAAGAATTGATATACCTACCTCCGCTTAAAACTTTAAATGTCCATTTTTCTCTACTCCCCCATTACCGAGGAGCAGCTCCCATACAAGCAGCCTTGCTTGCCGGAGACGAGGTGTCAGGAACAACCATTTTCATCCTAGACGAACTGTTGGACCATGGGCCTATTTTAGCCCAAGAAAAGGTGGAAGTATCGCAGGACGATACCTTCACCACCTTAGCCGAAAAGATGGCAACAGAAAGCCTAAGAATGCTTCTAGAGCTACTTCCAGACTATCAACAGGGTCTTATAACCCCTAAAGAGCAAGACCATAGCAAGGCCACTCAAGCCCCTATGATCAAAAAACAGGACGGACAGATAAGCTGGGCCAAATCCGCCCGTGAGATATACAATATGCACCGAGCTTTTATAGAGTGGCCAGGTATTTTCACCTTTTTTGATGGCAAACTCTTAAAGATTCTCAGCTGTGAAGTGGCGTCCGACTCTGCCGCTTCAAATGCCGTGTCCGGCACAGTTCTTGCCGAAGGAGCTGTGGCTTGCGGTGATGGTTCGGTTTTGCAGCTCCTCCAGCTTCAACTGGAAGGGAAAACCCCAGTTAACATCCACCAGTTCCTCAATGGCCACACCACCTTTGTAGGCTCAAAGCTAGCATAAGGCAACTTACTAGAGAATTTTGTATAAAGCTTTGCTTATCTAAGCCAGAAATTTATTCGTATACAGCTGCATTCACAAGGAGCCACAAGCTTACTGTCTTGACTTATCTTCTTCAATACCGTATAATGTGCTGTTGTAATTTTTTACAATTAATTTTAAGGAAATATATGTCTTTTTGGTCCAGACAAAGAAAACCTGATTCTGCTCCCCTAACTGATTCAGAAAGAATAAAACAAAATACCTTAGATGTTTTAGCAGAAATAAAGCGACTTTCTCCGGCGGTGGGAACTTTCAGAAGTTGGCATGGAACTTGCGAGGCTTTAATTGAGCTGTTAAATAAACTTGCAGATGACAAGAGTGATTTATCCCCGGCAGAGATGACAAGTCTGATGAATGAGATAACTCCTTTTTTCGGGAGAGCCCTTCAAACAGCAAAAAATCAAGATCAACTGCATCAGCAATTGCACCCTGGCAGCGTAACTTTTAAGCAACTTAGAGCGTCTGGTGGCCAGGCGTTAAGACGGTGTCAGCCTACTCAGCGAGGATATAATAAACCGAAAAGAAGAAAATAAAGCTTGGAGCTTTGTGATATTTGGTATTTGAATTGTAAGAGTATAAAAAACCCATAAGCTCTGAAGCATGGTAGCTATGCTTTAGAGCTTTTTTATTTATATCAAGCGTTATTTATCTGAATGCGGGGCGTGTTTACTCTCCTAAGATAGAGAGGTCTCGGGTGAGGTATGAGTTTAAAACCCTTTCGTACCCCTCCTAACCTCCCCTACCCTAGGGGAGGAATGGGGATTTAGGGCCCTACCCTAGGGGAGGAGTGGGGAGATAAGGAACAGCAACTATAACTATAGTTTTAACAAAGAGAGGGTGTGTTTGACATTCGAGATTCTATAAGCTAGAACCTATAAGCTTGAAGCTGTAAGCTAGCAGCTACTTTAAGTATCTGTACTTATTTTGTAGGTGTTCTTCGTAGGTTTTGCTGTAAACCACTTCACCGCTTGGCTGTTTGTGTAAAAAGTAATAGTAATCAGTTTTGATGGGTCGCAAAACCGCGTAAAGACTTGAGTATGAGACATTGGCAATCGGTCCTGGTGGGAGGCCTGCGTATTTGTAAGTGTTGTATTTTGATTCTGTTTCCAGATCTTTAAGCGTGGGCTGAGCGCGGCCGGCGCCAGTAACAAAATTCACTGTGGCATCACTTTCCAAAGGTTGACCTATAAGTAACCGGTTGTAAAAAATGCCGGCTACAGTTTGGCGTTCTTGTAGCAGTCTTTCGGATTCTATGCTTTCCCCACTCTGGCCAGTTTCTTTTTCCACTATAGAGGCTAGAGTGACCAGCTCAAAAGCGGTAAGTCCCGGGCTGTTTTGTGTCAGTACTAGCTTGTTGTATCCTTCGGGTAAAAAGCGGTCCCCTCCTTTTGGAACTCCAAGTGCTGCTTGGTTGAATTTTTTAGTAAAAGTGCTGATCAAAGTCGGTAGTACACGAGTCTCCCCTCCAGTTTTAGCGAACCGGTAGGTGTCAGGAAAAAGAAAACCCAGCAGGTTCCGGTCCTTTGGTACACTTTTCAGCACATCGTAGTCCCCTCTTGGAAAGGATTGTTCTTGCTCTGTAAAGTAAGAGACTGTTCCCAGCCCTTTTTTTTCAGCTGCTTGATAAAATTGCTCGTTGGTCCTACCTTCTATAAAAGTGATGGACACTTCTTCAAATTTTGCTTGTTGTGCCTGTTGGTACTGTTCTAGCCTTGCCGCCCTGTCTTGCCATTTGTTGTATACCCAAAAAACACTGCCCGTAAGGGCAGCCAATATGAGTATGAGGATAAACAGGCTACGCCACATCACCTAGGATAGTTACTACGATTTCACGCGTCCTACTGCCGTCGCACTCTATCAACAGTACACTTTGGCGATCACCCAACAGGAGGTTGCCTTCTGACAAAGGTATGTTTAGGGAAGGCTTAAGCAACAAAGCTTTGACATGGGCATGGCCGTTGCTTTTATCGTTTGGGCTTTCATATCCTTGCGCTTGCTCAAACAAGTCATGGTTGTAGCTGATATTTTGCGGGGCCAGTCGACTTAAAGCGAGTAATATGTCTTGAGTTAAAAGCTGCTCAAAATGGTTTATGGCTAAGCCTGCGGTGGTGTGTTTTATGAAAACGCATGCCAAACCTTGCTTTATGCGGCTTTCGCTCACCGCCTCCTTGACTTGAGGTGTTATATCCAACACCTGCTGCGGTTGGTTGGTCTTGATTTGATATGTTTTGTGATACACCATAGTGTTTGCTTTGAAAACATTATACCTCTTTTTGGCAAAAACAAAAAACATCCTTCGACAAGCTCAGGACTTAACAGCCCTTTTAGCTAGTACTTAGAATGTTTTTTGTTGTAGTGCTAAAGGATGGCGTCCTTGGCCTGCTTGGCTACACGGAACTTGATCACGGTCTTTGCCGGGATCTGGATAGTCTCTCCGGTTGCCGGATTGCGGCCTTGGCGAGCGTCACGGCGCTTCTTGATAAGTTTACCAATGCCTGGGAAGGTAAACTCCCCTTCTTTTTTGGTAGTCACATATGCCATCTGCACTATAGCATCAAGCATGTCGCTGACTTCCTTTTTGCTTTTACCGAGTTTGTCGGCAAGAGCTTGTAAGAGCTGTGTTTTGGTCATCTCTTTTTCCTGGCCGTTTGAGGGCCTTAATGTTTTATAGGTTTTTCAAACCTTACGGATTTTAGCATAGCAAAAAACCCTGTAAAATCAAGGTTTTTTTAAAGTTTTAGCCTGTGGAAAACAAATCTCGTAAAAATTCTTTTAAATATGAGGTTTTTTATTTTTCCAAAGCATCTTTTTGCTTTCTGCGTGTTCTTGTTTTAGCGCGCTAACTGAAAATGGCCAGTGATGGAAAATAAATCTGATCCCCGGCACTATGGTAAGCAAAGTGAAAAATACACCGAACAAGATCACTATGCCATCGTATTCCCAGCGTGCTATCTCGTCATCGCGCAGTTTGATCCACATAGCGAACTCGTCAAATGCCAGACCCAAGCCTGTGCCGTACAGTAGAGCGATCCAGAATTTAGCTCTTGGTCCGGAAAATACTAAAGACAGAAATCCTGAAATGCCTAACACTATGAACCCGTAGGCAAAGTGGTGTACATGCAAACCCTCTGCCCATTCTATGTAAAACTCCGGATGGTAGATGCTCAAAATACGGGCAACGATGAAAGTCATGAGGCTTGAAAACGCTATGGGTAGCATAAGCACCACATATAAACCATTTTGGTGCTTGGCTAGTTTTTGCCTGATAGTTTTGATAATTTTTGCTATCGCCCAGTTCATAGATTTTTAAAATTGGATCAAATTATTTCATTTTGTCTCGGTTTTTTTCGTACCCCACTCAAACCTTCTGGTCTTAGTCCTTTTTCCTCTCTCAAGATAGAGAGGTCGGGTGAGGTATGAGTTTAAACCCTTTCGTACCCCACCTCGCCTCCCCTACCCTAGGGGAGGAATGGGGATTTAGGATACTGCCATTAAGGAAGAAAGAGAAAATTTTGTTCTATTCCTCTCCTAAGATAGGAGAGGTTAGGTGAGGTATGATTTGATTTTGTCCAATACCCCATCAATGTTACTTAAAACTTCAAAGTTGGTAAATCTAATGCATTTGATTTCTTGCAGGGCTAAGAACTCCTGTCGTGTTTGATCTTTGGCGATTGCGTTTGTGGTGAAGTGACTGTCACCATCAACTTCTATCGCCACTCTTTTTGCTGGACAATAAAAATCTAGTATATATCTACCTACACCATACTGTCTTCTAAACTTTTCACCTAGATTGTTATTTCTTAGGTTATACCATAGCACTTGTTCTGGTTTTGTTGAATCTGTTCGTAAAGATCTACGTTTGGTTTTTGACCCGGGGCTATTGTAGATATGTGTTGACATAGGTGGTCATATCTTTTTTTCGTACCCCACTCAAACCTTCCCTACCCTAGGAGGGAGGGAAATTTGGTTTTTTTCCTCTCCTCAGATAGAGAGGTCGGGTGAGGTATGAGTTTAAACCCTTTCGTACCCCACCTCGCCTCCCCTACCCTAGGGGAGGAGTGGGGATTTAGGACCCTACCCTAGGGGAGGAAGGGGAGATAAGGAACAGTAACTCTAATTATAGCGTTAACAAAGAGAGAGTGGATCTGACATTTTAATGCCCATAACCTATAACCTAAAAGCTTGAAGTTATAAGCTAAACTAAACCTTCCCCTTTTGCGGGTTTGTGGAAAGCACTTCTTTTTCTAACACTTTGGCGTCCTCATCCATGTGGTATAAGAGGATCTCGCCAGTTCCTATCTCCAGTTCCACCACCTCTTCTTCAGTCAGGTTTTCCACATGCTTAGCAAGCGCTCTTAAAGAGTTGCCGTGTGCCACTACTAGTACATTTTCCCCTTTTTGCAGCAAAGGTTTGATATGTTGCTCATAATAATCCGACACCCTGGTGTACACATCTTTGAGTGATTCCCCTTCTGGGATGTTGACATCCCAGCCTCTGCGGATATTTTTAAACTCTTCGTCGCCCACTTCGTCTTTGACTTGCCATTTGTTTTTGCCGGTGTATACGCCATAGTGGCGTTCTTTAAGGGCCGGATGAGAGGTGTGTGGCTTGTCCTGTAAACCCAAGACTTCTTTGATTTTTTGGGCGGTTTGCTCTGTGCGTCTCATATCCGAGACATGGATATGGTGTACGGTGATCCCTTTTAGGGCTTCACCTGCCAACCTTGCTTCTTCCACGCCTTCATCTATCAAGTCTACTTCAGTATGCCCTGTCCAGAGCCCGAGTTGGTTCCATTCAGATTTGCCATGCCTAACTAAGATTAAATTTGCCATATGTTATCTAGTGATAATAGTAGTAAGTTGTAAGTAAAATAGTCGTTAGTCAACTAGTCAGATAGTCGATACCAAGTTATTAGTCGATAGTCGTTAGTCAAATAGTCGATACCTAAGAAGTAGTAATAGTAGTAAAGTTGTAGAGCAGTAAAGTTGTAGAGTTGTATGTAGGGGCGAGGCTTGCCCGCCCAGTAGATAGCACAAGATTAACGGGTTTAAAAGTTAACGTGTTAACGAGTTGAATATCCTAAAAGTTATGAGTTTTCGGTTGAAGTTTTTCCGCCAGAATGAACAACACTTGACAATTAACCATTGACTAACCCCTACGAAATACTAATAGTACGAATATACAAATAAAACAATTGACCACCCTTGACATTTAACTTCTGTAATGGGCACCATTCAAATCTTTAAAATGGTGCCCATTTTCGGGACCATTGCCCAATTTACAATTCAAATCTGCAATTCTTCATTCGCTATTCGCCATTCGCTATTCATTTAACATTGATCATGGTTGTTGTCGTGGTTACTGTTTCTTTTTTTGTTGTTTGAATCTGGTTAAGGATTAAAGATGAAAGATAAAGGATGTTTTACTGTTTTCCCTATTCGTATCGTAGCGCTTCTATGGGGTCTAGTTTGGCTGCTGCACGAGCTGGCAATACGCCAAATATCAACCCTATCCCACCTGAAACTCCCAAGCCCAGCAAGATGCCGGACAGTGGTACCGCAAACGACCAAGGAAAACCTTGGCTTGTGGCTACTAAGCTTATTATATATGACACCAGTGCTCCTGCCAAAATCCCTATGACCCCGCCGATCAAGGTTAGCAGTAAAGATTCGTATAAAAATTCCTTGAGGATCGTGGAATTTTTCGCGCCCACTGCTTTTTTTAGCCCCACTTCTGCGGTCCTTTCCGTTACTACCACATACATAATGTTCATTATCCCCACTCCTCCCACCAGCAAAGATATAGCAGCGATGGCGATAAGTAGGAAAGTGATGCCGGCAAGGATGGTATTGAAGGTGTCTAGACTTTGCGCTTGGTTTTGTACTGTGAAGTCATCTTTCTCCGGATCCTTTATACCATGGTTTTGCCTAAGTATAGTCTTTATATCTTCTACCGCAGGAGCGGTGTTCTCTGCGGAGTCTATCTGAGCTACTACATAAAACAGATGGTCTATCCCTAGCAATTTTTTTTGAGCAGTTAGTATGGGAACAAACACTTGCTGGTCATCGTTGGCAAACCCAAAACTTCCTTTTCGTTCGTAC
This sequence comes from uncultured Candidatus Saccharibacteria bacterium, assembly GCA_964470855.1. Classification (GTDB taxonomy): domain Bacteria; phylum Patescibacteriota; class Doudnabacteria; order UBA920; family UBA920; genus CAYYEK01. The sequence goes on along the minus strand of CAYYEK010000043.1, from coordinate 780 downwards.
ACCCCTATCACTTGAAAATTAAGCTCCCCTACCCGCAGAGTTTTGCCAAGGGGGTTTTCTTGGCCGAAAAGATCTTGGGCTAGGTCATGGCCCAGTACTGCCACTTGATCAGTAGCTATGTTTTCCTGTTCTGAAAAAGGTCGGCCAAGTTTCAGGCTTGTTTTTTCTATCTTGAAGCGGTCAGGGTCTGAACCGAAGACAAAGGTATTTTTGCTTGTTTGTTTATAGCTAACTACTTTTTGTCCGATCACCGCTCCGTACACGCCTGCCACTTGCGGTAGCCTACGTATGTCTTCTGTGTCTCTTCGTTTCAGTGTAGTGATCTGCACTGCTTGAGAGGCTTGATTGGAAGATGTGCCTCCCCTGCTGCCGGATGCTCTAGCCTTGGTGGTTGGTGGGACCCGGGTTTCCACATAGACGCTGTTGCTGCCAAACTGTTCTATCTGGTAGTTGATGAAGCTGCGAAAACCTTCGCCAGCGCTTAGTACTATGATTACCGTGGCTATGCCTATCACTATACCTAAAGTCGTCAGGAGCGTTCTGACTGGGTTTCTGGTTAGTCCGCGGATGGATTGGAGGATGGAGGCCATAGTCTATTAGTCGATAGTCGTTAGTCAAATAGTCGATACCAAGTTATTAGTCGTTAGTCGCGAGTCAACTAGTCGATACCTAAGAAGTAGTAATAGTAGTAAAGTAGTAGAAGTAATTAAAAGTTATGAGTTTTCAGTTGAAGTTTTTCCGCCAGAATGAACAACACTTGACAATTAACCATTGACTAAC
>CAYYEK010000042.1:0-9474 GCA_964470855.1 uncultured Candidatus Saccharibacteria bacterium | reverse complement strand
CAAAGACTTATCTGGCTTGGGTTTTTAGGTTTAGTACTGACTGGGTCGGGGATGGTGATGATCCGTGGCGGCATTTCCGATATACAGTGGATAAAGCTGTTTTTGGTAGCCATGGTGGGGGTTAATGGTGTGTTTTTGCATACCATAAAGAAGGAAATGGAGAGCATCAAGGATGAAGCTGTACCAAGAAGTGTAATGTTTCGGATTGGGCTTGCCTCTACTATTTCGCAAATTGGCTGGTGGGGAGCAACTTTGATAGGATTTTACTTGAGCAATTTAAGCTGATTTTAATTAGAGCCTGTCTGAAAAATGTTTTTACCTTCTATCCGTCATCCTGATGGCAATCAGGATCCAGAAATTATGACCTGGATTCTCCGCCAAAAGCGGACAGGCACCTCTTGGCTGGAATGACAGAAAGGGGAGGCAGGAATGACAGAGTAGTATTTTTCGGATAGATTCTAAAATTAAGTTGAGAAATAAAATTAAAACAAATTGAATATGAGTAACTCAGCAAGGGTAATGTTAGTATTGTTAAGAGTAGCTTTAGGGTCACTGTTTTTGTATTCGGGATTGAGCAAGGTACTTGATCCTTCTTGGAGCGCGGACTTCTACCTAAACAACGCGCAGACTTTTCCGGCTGTTTTTCAGTGGCTTGCTCAAGCTTCTGTATTGCCTTTAGTAAATTTTATGAATATGTGGGGGCAACTGCTTTTGGGAGTGTCTTTAATTTTAGGTGCTTTTGTGAGGCTTTCGTCTACCTTAGGGGTTCTGCTTATGCTTTTGTACTACATCCCTATTTTACGCTTTCCATATGTTGGCCAACATGCTCTCATAGTAGATGAACATGTTATCTATGGGTTGGTTTTACTGTTCTTTTATGCTGTTGACGCCGGAAAAGTTTTGGGGTTAGACAAACTCTTTTTCCGCTCTAGAAATTCATCATAGTAGACAGTAAACAATTGGCAATTAACATTTAACAATGAGAAGAAAGTTGTAAAGTAGTAGAAGTAGTAATAGTAGCTTGCCACTGCCTGCCCCGACCGAAGCGTCGGGGCAGGCAGGCGTCCGTAGTCTTGTACTTTTTAGTCGCGCAGGAGCGATTAAACCCAGCTTAAATTAAAAAAAAATGCAGGAGCTTAAAACACAAATACAAAAATTTTTCAAAGGGGAAGTTTTGGATGACCCGGTAACTTTAACTGCTTACAGCAGGGATGCCTCGCTTTTTGAAGTTCAGCCCCAACTGGTGGTTAGACCCCGATCAGCGCTTGATGTTCGAGAACTGGTAAAGTTTGTGGCAAAGCATAAAAAAGAGCTGCCAGGCCTGTCTTTGACTGCGCGCAGCGGCGGGACCTGTATGACCGGTGGACCCTTAAACCAGTCCGTTATAGTAGATGTGAATGCGCACATGCACCAGTTTTTGGGGGTTCATGGCCAGACTGCCTCGGCTCAGCCGGGGATGTATTACCGAAACTTTGAAAAGGAAACGTTGCGGCATAGGCTGCTTTTACCTAGCTATCCTGCTTCAAGGAATATCTGCACCATAGGCGGCATGGTGGCTAACAACTCAGGCGGGGAAAAATCTTTGGTTTATGGACAAACAAAAGAGTATATACAAAGTCTTAAAGTGGTTCTTTCAGATGGGGAGGAGCATGAATTTCATCCGGTGTCAGGCTTAGAGCTTAAAAGGAAGTTGGCTTTGAAAAGTTTTGAGGGTGAGGTGTTTCGTAAAATTTTTAAGCTGGTTTCCGATCACCGAGAGCTTATCTTAAAGCATGCACCCACAACTAGTAAAAACTCGGCCGGGTATTTTTTGTGGGATGTGTGGGACGGTAAAACTTTAAATCTGTGTAAGTTGTTCGCTGGCAGTCAAGGCACTTTGGGTTTGATTACTGAAGTCAAGTTCCAATTGGTGCGCCCAAAACCATATGCTGCGATGTTGGTGGTGTTCATGGACGATGTCGGCTCACTAGGGGAGGTGATCAAAACCGTTCTAAAGTTTAAACCGGAGAGCTTTGAGTCTTATGACGAGCATACCTTTTCCTTGGCTATGAAGTATCTGCCTCAACTCATAACTTCTATGCGGGGCGGATTTTGGTCGTGGGCGTGGCAGTTTTTACCCGAAGTAAAAATGGTTTTGTCTGGTGGTTTGCCAAAACTGGTACTTTTAGCAGAGTTTGCAGGTACAAGTCTTGGACAAGCCAGGCGTGGTGCCCTTGAGTGCCGAACCGAGCTAGAAGAAAATTTTAATTTAAGAGTACATCTCACAAAAAATAAAAAAGAGCGTTTGAAGTACTGGGTCATGCGTCGCGAGAGTTTTAATCTTTTACGAAAGCATAGCGGCAGTAAAGCCACAGCTCCTTTTATAGATGACATAATAGTTCACCCATCCCAGCTGCCTCAATTTTTACCTAGACTGGATAAAATATTTGCAAAGTACCCAAAATTGGTTTACACCATTGCCGGACATATGGGTAACGCTAACTTTCACATCATTCCTTTGATGAACATAAAGGATCCGGAGCAGAGAAAAATCATCCCCAAACTAGCTTCTGAAGTCTACGCTTTGGTTTTGGAGTACGGTGGTTCTTTAACTGCCGAGCATAATGACGGATTGATCCGCACCCCCTTCTTAAAAGACGTGTTCGGAAGTGAGATGGTAAGGCTATTTTCTGAAGTAAAAAAGATCTTTGACCCGCAAAACATTTTCAATCCCGGTAAAAAAGTGGGTGCCCTGCCTAAACCTTGGACTGCTTATATAAAGCGAAGCTAGGGATTTTTTGAGTCTGTAAACAAACGGTTGGCTAGGAATAGCGCCGCGTTTTAGTAGACGGCATATTTCGTGTTAGAATTATGGAAAAGAGAGCGGTAATGAAACACAAAAAAAGTGAAAACAAGCAGCAGGCTTTTACCTTGGTTGAGATGGTGATCGGGATCGGCATTTTTATGGTCCTAGCAGTAGCGGTGATAGGGGCATACGCGGCATTAACTTCTACTATCAAGGCTGCTCGGCTTAAGGTCATCACTTCCAGTTTGGCGGCCGAACAGTTGGAGGTCGTTAGAAATTTGCCCTATAGCGATGTTGGCACCATTTCCGGTAATCCCAATGGCAGTCTGCCGGATCAAGTCAATCCTACCCAAGTGTCGCGGGAGGGTGTGGATTTTGATATTTACTACGAAGTTACCTTTTTAGACGATCCAGCGGATGGTACGATTCTGGCTGGTACTGACGCCAACCCGGCTGATTACAAACAAGTCAAAATGTTTGTTTTCAATACCCTAACCAGTCAAACCGCCACTTTTATAACCAATATTTCACCCAAAGGCTTAGAGGCTATGGGTATAGGGGGCGCTTTGTCCATTGTGGTATTTAACGCCACAGGACAGCCGGTGCCTGGTACCACAGTTTCGATTACCAATGCTTTGCTTAATCCGACTATCAGCTTGTCTAGGACTACTGATAATGCAGGTCGAGTTTTGGAGGTTGGTTTGCCGGCTTCGGTTAATGGTTATCATATTACCGCGACCAAGACCGGGTATACTTCTGATCAGACCTATCCCATCACCCAGCAAAACCCCAACCCTATCAATCCCGATGCCACAGTAGCGGTGGGCGTGGTGACAGCAGTGAGTTTGCAGATTGATCTGGTAAGTACTTTAAACTTAAGGACTTTGGATAAGGTTTGTCAGCCAGTGAATGGGGTAGGCGTAAATGTGAAGGGGGCGAAGCTGGTTGGTACCAATCCGGATGTTCTGAAGTTTAATCAAAATTTCACTTCTGCTGGAGGTCTTATAACTTTGTCCAACTTAGAGTGGGACACTTACTATCCAACCCTCATACCAGGGCAAGGTTACTTACTGCGGGGGACTTCTCCGGTGCAGGAAGTCACAGTGCTGCCCAACACCACCCACACCTTTACTATGATTATAGATGACGCTGGAACCGGATACAGCTTGTTAGTGCTGGTCAAGGACTCGGCGACCGGAGCGGCTATCCAGGGGGCTAAGATCCGCCTGCAAAAAGGCGGTAGTCAGCCGCAAGATTATGAAGGAGAGACTGGGGGGAGTACTTGGGTGCAACGAGACTGGACTGAAGGCAGTGGCCAGGCAAACTGGATAGAGGAGGATGAGTACTTTGAAGATGACGGCAATGTAGACATCAACAGCGTGCCCACCGGCGTGCGACTTAAGAAAGTGACCGGCAGATATGTGGCAAGCGGTTGGTTAGTGTCCTCCAGCTTTGATACCGGCTCCGGCGATAGTGATTTTACTTCTTTGGTTTGGGACCCTACTTCCCAGGATCCGGCGGCAGTTTTGAAGTTTCAGATAGCTACTAACAACGACAACGCCACCTGGAATTTTTTGGGGCCGGACGGTACAGCCAACACATACTACACTGTGTCTGGGACGACCATAAATTCTGTGCATGACAACAATCGATATATCCGCTACAAAGCCTATTTATCTACTGGCAATGACAAGAAAACTCCGGTGCTGACTAATCTAACCACCAATTATGTATCGGGTTGCTATACTCCGGGCCAGTTTGCTTTTATCAATTTAACCCAAGGGCAAAACTATGACATAACTGTTACTGCTCCCGGGTATCAAACTTTCCAGCAAAATTCGTTAAACATTACTGGTCAAGATTTATTTGAAGTTTTGATGTCTCCTTAATAACTCAACATGCAAAAGTCGTGTAAAGTTAAAAATGGTTTTACTTTAGTAGAGCTTTTGGTGGCGATTTTTTCGTTCAGTTTTTTAGCCTTGGGTATTTACGCTTTGGTGAGCAATGTTTTTGTCACGAGTAACCGCCAAGGGGCTGGGTTGGGCAATCTTGATATGGCTAGGAAAGTAGCTTATGGATTTACCTCCGCGGTGCGCGCGGCCTCGTATTCAGATGGTGGCGCGTATCCTCTACAAACCGGCACAGCGCAGGCATTGACCCTGTACGCGAACATAGACCAATCAGCGGACGTGGAGCGAGTTAGGTACTATCTTTCCGGTGGGGTGTTGTATATGGGGATCATAAAACCGTCCGGTAACCCGCCGAGTTATAATCAAGCAACTGAGCAGGTTTATCCCATGGTCAAAGACGTGGTCAATGGCGCTAATCCGGTGTTTTATTACTATAATGGTGATTATGCAGGCCCGGGTTTGGGTAATCCTCTGGCTGAACCGGTTCTGCTTACTGAAGTTAAGTATATTAAAATGCAGTTGCAGGTAAGAAAGGATAGCTCGCCAAAAACCACTGGATACTATACATTGACGGCTGGCGGGGCTATCCGCAACTTGAAAACCAATTTAGGCGATTAACACAATATGCAGATTTTGAAACATAAAACAACACAGAAGGGGAGTGTCCTGGTTTTACTGGTGGTTTTGATTTTTACGGTTTCTATGGTGGTGTTAAGCATACTTGGTTACGCGACTATGCAGTTGCGAGTCGCGAGAACTTCCGTGGCAAAAGAGCAAGCATTGCACATCGCGGAAGCTGGTATAAACTATTATCAGTGGCGACTGGCGCATTACCCGGATGACTACACGGATGGCAATGGCGGTAGCTGTTCACCTTGCGGGCCCTATTTAAAAACCTATTATGATACTGATAACCAACAAGTTTTGGGCCAATATGAGATAACCATCACTCCACCGTCCACCGGTTCAACAGTAGTGACTATCACTTCCACCGGCGCTACAGCTAGTAATCCCAACATCACCCGCACCGTAACAACTCGATACGGCATACCATCCCTTGCCAAATTCGCCTTTTTAACTAACAGCGACGCGTGGATCGGCAACACCGAAACGGTAAACGGCGCTTTTCACACCAATGGCGGGGTAAGATTTGACGGTACAGGTAATGCGCCTATCACTTCTTCAAAAACTACCTATACCTGTCAACCGACTTTTGGCTGTAATCCGTCCCAAACTAAACCTGGTATCTGGGGAGCTGCCAGCCAGAGCACGCAAAGCTTTTGGTCCTTTCCGGTACCTAACCAGAATTTTGCCGGTATGACCACTGACTTGTCCGAGATGAAAAGCGATGCCCAGCTAGCAGGTATGTACCTGCCGCCTTCCGCAACTCGGGGGTATTCGCTTGTGTTTAACAGCAACGGGACAGTCACGGTCTACAAGGTCACCAGTTTAAGATCTCATATGACCGGCTACGATGTCGCTGGTGGAACCCACACCGAAGATTTAGACTATAATGCCAGAAGTTTGCAATTCACTCAAAACATTCCTAGCAATGGCATTATTTTTGTAGAAGACAAGGTTTGGGTAGAGGGGGTGGTTAATGGCCGAGTGACTGTCGCGGCAGCAAAGTTTCCATACAATGCCAGCACAGCGCCAGACATCATGATTCCTAACAATATCACTTATTTGGCAAAAGATGGCACCCACAGTTTGGGATTGATCGCCCAGCGTCATGTTTTGGTTACGTATTACGCGCCTACTACTTTAGAAATTAACGCCGCGCTTGTCGCTCAAAACGGTAGTTGTCAAAGGTATAACTTTTCTGGTAACGTGAAAAATTCCATCACCCTGTACGGGTCTCTGGCAAGTTTCGGCACTTGGACTTGGAGTTGGATAAATGGTTCCGGCCAAGTCACCTCTGGGTACGCTACTACCGCGACGACTTATGATTCCAATTTGCTGTATGCCCCACCACCAAGTTTTCCCTTGACGGATGAGGGTTATGTACAGTTAAGCTGGCAAAGCGATTAAAATTTGTAACGTATCATTTATATGAGACAATTGATCAACACAGCTTGTGTGGGAGCAGTAGCGGTTTTGAGTTTAACGGCCCTCTCAAGTCGGATTGTTGACGCCGGGCTTAACGATAAAGTACTGCCTGCGCCACTCTACGAAAAACCTAATTTGTCCGGCAGTATTGACTCCCAAACGCCCGCGTTTTTGGGGTCCCCAGTTATAGAACAGGAGAGTGAACCAGAGGCGCAAAAACAGCAGGCAGAGCAGGCTAACGAAGTAGAGGGCTCTGGTGATGGGCTGCCTGGTTTTGTAGTACTACTATTGTTTTTGGTTTTAGTCGGAGCGGGTGTGGGTGTTGCGGTGAAGTATAATAAAAGCAGATGACTATAAAAAACTTCAACAATTTAGCTACCACGGAAACACGCAGGCAGGCTTTACTTATAGCAGAGGCTGGTTTTGCCGCTATAGATACTAGTCTAGCAGTAGAGCAAGCGGTTAAGTTCGATCCACAAACAGGTGAGCTTGTCATCCAAGGAAAAGTTTTTGACCTTGCAGGTTTTCGTTCTGTAGTTTTGGTGGCATTTGGCAAGGCCGCGTTTGATGCCGCAAGTCAGCTACAGAAGATTTTAGGTCAGCGTTTAAATTGCGGTTTTGTGGTGGACTTGAAGGCTGGACAGATAGGAAACTTAACTTGTTCTGTAGGAACTCATCCATTTCCCACGGCAGTCAACGTAAAAGCCACCCAGCAGATTAAAAGTTTTTTAAACACCTTAAATGAAAAAGATTTGGTGTTGTGCGTAGTGAGTGGTGGCGGCTCAAGTCTTTTGTGCGATCCTTATCAGATGACCTGTGAAACTCAAACCCTTTTAGTCAAGGCTTTGATGCACAGGGGTGCGACCATAGAAGAAATGAACCTAGTCCGAAAGCACTTAGATAACGTCAAGGGCGGACAGTTGGCTGCGGCAGCATACCCAGCTAAAGTAGTAAATCTAGTTTTTTCAGATGTGCCTGGTGGAACCTTAGATATGGTAGCGAGTGGGCCTACTGTATATGATCCGACTACTATATCGGAGGCTGCCGAGGTGTTAAAGAAATACCACGTCTTAGATCTTTGCCAGCTGCCGACTTGTCAGTTGATTGAAACGCCTAAAGATAAAAGTCTATTTGAAAAAGTTGAAAGTTTTCTTTTAGTTGACGCGCAACTGGCGGCTCGAGCTATGCGAGACAAGGCTTTGGACTTGGGGTTACGAGCACGGATTGCCAGCATAGCCTACTCCGGTGAAGCTCGCGATTTGGGTAAGACTTTCCTTACACAAACGGAAGCAGGCGAGGTAACCATCTGGTGTGGGGAAAGTACTGTTACAGTGCGAACACCTGGACACGGTGGAAGGAATTTGGAGTTGGCGTTAGGAGCTTTAAATTTTCTGACAGACGAGCAGCTGGTTTTGGCTTTGAATTCTGATGGATTTGACAATACACCATTTGCTGGAGCCCTGGCCGATTCGGAGACGGAGCGGAAGGCTAAATTGGCGGGTTTGGACCATAGAGTATTTTTAGAGCAGAATAGCAGTTTTAATTTTTTTGAACAGGTAGGCGACTTTGTGGATACCGGACTAACTGGGGCCAATGTTGCAGATTTTGTGATAGTTTTTGGTTGATCTAAACGTACACTTAAAGCTTAAACGACTATATTTATCTAAAAATTTTTATGAAAATATTATTCTGTGACATGGAAAGTGCGCGTACTTCGGAAGTAAAGGAGGCTTTACCAGGAGAAGAGCTGGAGTTTGAGTCCAAGCCGGCCCATGAATTAAGCGAAGAGCGACCAGATATAGAAGCTTTGTCCGTGTTTGTCAGTTCGCGGGTTAGTAGCGCGGTTTTGGACCAGCTTCCGGCTTTGCGGGTCATAGCAACTCGATCTACCGGATATGACCACGTAGACATGGAAGCTTGTAAAAAAAGAGGAATTAAGATTTATACTGTGCCGGCATACGGAGAAAGAACAGTTGCGGAGTACGCTTTTGCGTTGCTCCTTAGCCTATCTAGAAAAATTTTTGAAGGTGCGTATCGGGTTAAACACCTTGGCAGTTTCAAGTCCGAAGGATTGCAGGGCTTTGACTTGTATGGCAAGACCTTTGGCGTAGTTGGTACTGGGAAAATCGGCTATCATAGTTGTTTGCTTGGTTTAGCTTTCGGAATGCGCGTGTTGGCGTATGATGTTAAACCCAACGAAGAGCTGCAAAAAGAACATGGCGTTCTGTATAAAACACTTGAAGAGCTTTTAGCGGAAAGCGATGTAGTGAGTTTACATGCACCTTACTTGCCTGCTACTCATCACTTGCTTAATGAGCGGAATTTGAATCTTGTAAAGCCAGGGGCAGTGCTGATCAACACCGCACGAGGGGCTTTGGTTGATAGTCGGGCGTTAGTCTTGGCTCTTAAGTCAGGGCGACTAGCCGGGGCGGGTTTAGATGTTTTAGAAGAGGAAGGGTACATAGGTGAAGAAGTGGAACTACTTACATCCCATCCCAAGCTGGAGGAGCTAGCCGAAGTGTTGGCGACTCATGAGTTGCTTTCTATGCCCAATGTCTTAGTGACACCGCATAACGCATTCAACTCAAAAGAAGCTTTGTCCCGGATTTGGCAAACAACCTACGAGAATTTGCTTGCTTATAAAGCTGGAAGTAGCCAGAATTTGATACAATAAGTTTAGGTAATTAGTCCGAAACGTAACCAAAATAGATCTCAATTAGCTCTTTTAGC
>CAYYEK010000041.1:4670-9906 GCA_964470855.1 uncultured Candidatus Saccharibacteria bacterium | reverse complement strand
TATCTACAGAAGGATTTCTAAAAGCTTGGAGTTGTAGATGAGATCTTACAAATTGAAGGTAATCATCCATCTCCTGCTTTAATTTATCTTTCATAGGCGCAACTTGCTCTTGAGCGTGCATCTTGGATTGTATTTCAGAGTAAGGTAGCCCTACCATTGGAGCGACAGCAACCGATGCCACTAATCCTTTCAGAAAGTTTCTTCTAGTAGTCTGTTTTTTTGCAAGTAATAGCGGTGTCGATGCAGTTGTCCCGATTAGTGCAGTGGCCATGGTCCCATTTAGAAAATTATCCCTATTATTTTTTTGCTCTTCTGGAGTTGGGGAGCTCCTTAACAGTTCTGGGGTAATCATCCGTTCAATCCATTCCGAAAGTTTTACCTCAAGACTATCTAACACAGCAGTTTTTATGGAATCAAAATTATCTTGAATTTCTTGTGTTACTTCATCAATTTCCTCCCTAGCTTCTCGGAGTAGCTGCTCGCGATTTTGTGTTTCGGTTTTAATTTCTAATTTTATCATACCTTAATTGCTAAATCTATTTATAAATAATAGCAATAACCCCAGCCAATGCGTCTTTTTTTGTAATCTTGTATTCGTGGGCAATTTCTAAATGTTGAAGATGGGTTGCTTTGTATAATGCTATTCTAGGCTTTTCAAATTCCGAGGCGTAGTCTATGACACTTTGAGTATCATCTCGTGGTGTGTACAGCCCCTCAGGTCCTGTTGCAAACACTTCGCCTGACTGTTTGGGGCTTTTACTACCATCATACCCACAAAAAAGAAGTTCGTCGGGGTTGAGTCCACTCTTTCTTAAATTTTGCAGGATTGATTCTGCTATCGAGTGTGTGTCATACAATTCCCCCCCCTCCTTCACAGTAAGTTTGAACTGTCGTATCGTTGGCCGTGGCTCACTTTCTTTTTTCATATCAATAATTTCTTAGACTAATAAAGTTCTCTATGGTTTTTCGAGTAAATGTTCCTAGGTTGAGTGTATCCAATGCTTCCTGTGGTTTAATCCAAACATACTCACTGGACTCTTCGTTGAGAACTATATCTCCTTGCACATACAAAGCATAGTAGTCTAAAAATACCATATGTTTAGGCTTATGAAATTCCGGTGAGAATATGCTTTCCTGTATACCGATAAACTCCACTTTATCTATTGTCATGCCTGTTTCTTCGAACACTTCTCTTTTAACGCAGTTTGTAAGTGTCTCGCCCCATTCCAAATGTCCCCCAATTAGCACCCAGCGGCCATCCCACTTATTCCCCTTAGCTAAAAAAATTTCACCTGTGGTGTTGTAGATAACTACCCCTACCACCACTTTTGGATACTGCTTGTCTTCCATATTTTTTTATTGATGATTATGCTGCTTACGGCCCACCTTGTTTCTCCCTAGGCGGGCAAGCCTCGCCCCTACATACTACTTTTACCACTGTTACTACTTCTACTACTTTCTATCAGCTGCTTTCTGTTCACTATTTACTTTAGTAATCAAACATTGTTTTTTTGGATTTGTCCTGAGGGGTTGTTGCTTTGCTGCTGGCCCCTGAAGTTTTTCTACCCCAAAAACTTCCGCTTCCTTTCATAGGTATCAAAAACCTTTTTTGGTCGCTGTCTAAGTCTATAAAATGATCTGTAAGTTCTTTTATCTTACTAGAAGTAGACTTTCCAAACGATAAGGTTTCTGTAAGTTGTCCGGACATCTGTAGGTACTCTAGGAGCGGAGCAAAATCTCCATCTCCACTGCACAACACTACGACATCTAGTTTGGGCATAAGTTTAACTATGTCCATAGCAATCCCCACGTCCCAGTCGCCTTTTTGGTGCCCCCCGGCAAAGGTTTGAAGCTCTTTCTTTTTCACTTCAAAACCTGCTTTGGTGAGAGCATCAAAAAAAGACTGTTCTTCCGGCATGTCCGCCTGGATGACATATGCGATGGCGCGGATGAGTCTTCTTCCCCCTACCGCTTCTTTAAGGATCTCGTTAAAGTTTACTCTGCTTTGGTACATTGCCCGCGCGGAGTAGTATAAATTTTGCACGTCAATGAATACACCAACGCGCTGGTCTGGATTTCTTATGGACATATATAAATTTGAAGTTAAGAACTACGTTTAATTTTTAATCAATAACGTCCGGTTTGGCAAGCTGTGGTAAGTCTTCTATAGCCCCTTGGCCAGTGAGTTTGATAACATCTTTGTCTATTTTTTTAAATTCTTGTCCTGAAAAGTTGTACTGGTTAACTGCTGTACCAAGCGCGTTGCCAAGTTTAGTGTGATACTCTTCGTATTTTTTTAGATGTTTTCTGAGGCTTTCCACGTTGGCCGTTACTTCTTTTGCTGTTTCTTCGATTTGCATTGCTTTTAGGCCCTGCAATACAGTTTGTAAGTATGCCAAAAAAGAAGTTGGTGAGACTACTATCACCTTATACTTTCCCGCAGCCCTTTGGATAAGGTTCTCGTTTTCGTCTATAAGGGCGCCAACTTTGTTTATGAGTAGATCGTAGTAGATGGCTTCATGGGGTATGAACATAAACGCAAACTCCATGGTGCCAGCCTCTGGTCTGATATACTTGGCTGTTTCTTGTATGCGGAGTTTAAGGTCGTTTACAAAAAGTTTTTCTAAGCGTTGTTTTTCCAGGGTGTCTTTTGCCTCAATCATCCGGTTGTAGTTTTCAAGTGAAAACTTGGAGTCTATGGGGATGATTTTATCTTTCACAAAAACTACCGCATCTACTATTTCCCCGTCTTTGAACATATACTGCATCTGATAGGTTTTTGGAGGCAGTACATTTTTTAGTAAAGTTTCCAGATAATACTCCCCTAGTACCCCTCTTTGTTTCGGGTTTTTTAATATGTCCTGTAAGTTTTTAAGCTGATCCGCAAAAGATACTACCTGCTTGTTCGTATCGTCTAGTTTAGTTAGTCCTTCCGTGACGTCTTTGATTAAGCGAGAGGATTCTGTAAATTGACGGTGCATGGTGTCGCTCATCTGTCTTGTGGTATCGCTCAGTTTGTTGTCCACTACTTTGGAAAGGTTGTTCATCTGCTCTAAGAGCAGTTTCATAGCCGTGTCTTCCCGAGGTTGTTGTAGTTGTTTTTTTAAATTTAGGATTATATAAACCAATACCCCAAACCCTGCAAGTACGATGATTAAAATAATGTATATTATGCTGTTCATAAGTAAATTTTAGCACATAATCCTGTATTTGATGTCTTTGATGGGCACCATTCCAACTGACCTTAATGGTGCCCATCAAGATTTGCTAGGGATTTTCAGAAGTCAAGCTATCTACAATAGATAAACCTACCAAAGTTAGTGTGGGGTTGACAAATTAGCACTCTCGGGTGTAGAGTGATAATGGTATTAAAAAACACGGACAAGGGTTATTCGGTTTCGCGGCTAGTATCGTAAGGCGGTGTTAGTTTTCGTGACTAAAACGTCAAACCAAAACGATACGAGTTGCGCCAACATAACCGATGCCGTGCAAAAAAGGAGACAAAAATATGCCATTTGATTTAATTCCACGCTCCCTTTGGAGCATGCCTAGTCGGCTGCCATCACTTTTAGACGAGGATGATGACTGGGCCACTTTTCTCCCCTCTTCCGGCTTTTCCGTATCGGAGGATGAAAAAAGCGTTTTCGTAGAAGCAGCTATGCCGGGTTTGTCCGCTGACAAAATAGAAGTTACCTTTGAAAAAGGTGTGCTGTGGGTCCGGGGTAGCGCCGAGGAAAGCGAAGAGGACAAGAAGAAAAAGTTTTACCGAAAAGCGTCCTCCTCTTTCTCCTATCGTATCGCTGTGCCGGGTAATGTAGACGAGAGCAAAGAACCCGAGGCGGTATATAAAAATGGAGTTATGAAAGTGACCTTCCACAAGGTGGCACAAGTGGAGCCAAAAAAGATCGCAGTTAAAGCCGAGTAGTCCCCTACTTAGATAGTTAGATGGGCGCCATCACTCGTGATTTAGATGGCGCCTATCTAAACTCCCATACAAAATCAAAAACCGAGCTCTCTAGAATGCTCGGTTTTTGCATTGTCAAATTGTTCGTGCTTTTTTCAGTGCACATAAACAGTATATCAGGTAAAGATTGAATTGACCAGTTGTGTTGTTGTGGATATCGGGATTAATATTTAGTCCTCTTTTTTCCTGTGTAAGGTACCTTTGTTGTAGTGATACAACAGGTAAGCGATTTCAAACAGGCCAAGTGTGTTTATGATCAGTAAAGCTACAAACCACTTGGGTTGGTTGTTTTTTGCTGCCACCCACAATGCCCAACCTTTCCACGCTATTGACCAGAGAGTTATGCAGAAAAGTATTGCTAATAAAATAGAATATGTAGTTTCTGGGTTTTGGGTAATCCTTCCCAATAAAAAATTCAGAATCGTACCTTGGTTGTACATGTAAGGGTTAAATATATCAAATGCCATATTATTTTAGTTTTATTAGTGTGCTTTGTGTCGCATATTTTGTGGCCTGCCATGCACCGAATGTGCGGTGGCTTGCCATGCACCGAATGGTGCGTGGCGGACCGAACTGGCCCAACGCGGTACAGGGCGAACCACCCAAGAAGCAGAAGTTTGCTTAGTAAAAAATTGTTATATTCAATGGCGGACCGAACGGGACTCGAACCCGCGACCTCTGCCGTGACAGGGCAGCGCTCTAACCAACTGAGCTACCGGTCCGTAAATATTCCAACAATTGTTAATAACACGTTTCCCCGAACCAACCCCGACGCTTCGGTCGGGGCTCCGACCCCTTGGCGTCGGAGCTGAGCTACCGGTCCTCGTCGTATTGCCTATCACATTCGTTTCGGGCTTCCGATTGTCGCCCTTACTTGTGTATAGGCCTTTCTCCTCTCAAATTTCTGCTTAACCCTACGGCAAGCTCCGGGCCCAAGTAGAAATTTGTTTTTTCGTAGAAGGAAAATTGATTCCTACCTAACTACTAACTGTGCGTAACTATTGACTGGTACATTATAACCCGTACTACTCTCCAAGTCTAGGAGGTTTGGTAAGGGTTTTTTGGCTCGCCATGAGCTTGTCGAATGGTACCGGAGGGTGGAATGGAAACCACCGATCACTTAGGTGACTTATGAGTCCCTACGCCAGGACTCAGTTGACATAATCAGCTTTTTGGCTCGCCATGAGCTTGTCGAATGGTACCGGAGGGTGGAATTGAACCACCGATCACTTAGGTGACTTATGAGTCCCTACGCCAGGACTCAGTTGACAT
>CAYYEK010000041.1:0-4570 GCA_964470855.1 uncultured Candidatus Saccharibacteria bacterium | reverse complement strand
AATCAGCTTTTTGGCTCGCCATGAGCTTGTCGAATGGTACCAGGGGTGGGAATCGAACCCACGACCTAAGGCTTATGAGTCCTTCGCTCTAACCAACTGAGCTACCCTGGCTAAATACTTATATTCTTTTTTACTTGCTTTAAAAAATGCCACCCTGATTTTGATTTGAAAAAACGCTCTCGTATTAAAGCTTCTTTTCTACTTGGAAACTTTTCGTAGTAGTAAAGCTTCCAGGGTCCTCTACTTTTTGTCCAGGATTTATACTGTCCAGAATTATGCTCTTTAAGCCTTTTTGACAAATTATCAGTACTACCCTTATATAATACACCTGAAAGATTCGTTATAACATATGCATAATACATATTTTTACTGTCGAACCCACCGATCACTTAGGTGACTTATGAGTCCCACGCTCCCCGCCAGTACCGAACGGTACGTTCGGGCGGGTAACCAATCCCGACGCTACGGTTCGCCTCGCTGGAGCCTTTGCGAAGCGGGTCGGGACTCCGACCCTTTGGCGTCGGAGCTGAGCTACTCCGGCACAGAAACACTTGACCATTTCCGCCAGAGGCGGACCCCGCTCGAGGCGGGGAACATTTAACATTTGACCTTTAACCCTAATGGGGGGTCTAAAAAACCCTCGGACAGAGGGTTTTGCGATCTGTCACGATTTTCTAATTTTATATTTAACCCAATGAGGCGTGAGCCTGCCGGAGCCTTGGCGAAGGCTGGTTGCGGGGCTCGGACTCGAACCGAGAATCTTCAGGTTATGAGCCTGACGAGATGCCAATTTCTCTACCCCGCGATATTATGAATTACGACTTGCTCATTTTACAACGGAATGAGCCCTTTCGTCAATAGTGGTTTGGAAAATGTTTTTCATTGACACGGCTTTTAAGCAGGGGTAATATAGAAAGGCAGCATTAATATCAAATAAACAATGTCAGTAGTACAAGTTACCAAAGACAATTTTGAAACTGAAGTAGTTAACTCCCCTCTTCCAGTTTTGATAGATTTTTGGGCAGAGTGGTGCGGTCCATGTCGTGTGCTTTCTCCTATAGTTGAGGAGCTAGGCAAGGAGTATGAAGGTAAAATCAAGGTCTGCAAGGTAAATGTAGACGAAGAGCCGGAGCTCTCCTCTACTCGTTTTCAGATCATGAGCATCCCAACTTTGAAGTTTTTTAAAGCAGGCGCAGAGGTAGATGAACTTATCGGCGCTGTGCCAAAGCCAAGCATAGAAGAGAAACTAAAAAAGTTGATCTAACTGAAGCTGCTTAATTACACAAAACTCCCGCAGGCTTGTAAGAAAAGTCCGCGGGAGTTTTTAGTAGTTAAAGATTGACCGGCTGGCCCGGGTTTAAGGCTTGTCCGGGTAAATGTGGCGGTTTCTGATCCCTAGATTCAGCTGATGGAGGAGCTATTTTGTCGTCCACGGCTTGGGATTGTAGGTTGTTGATCTGATTGGGTGCGTGGTTTTTTTGTGGGGGCTGGAACGCTTGCTCTATTCCCATGGCTAAAAGGGAGACTGGATCTTCGGCTTGAGGCTTGGCTTTTTGCTCATTTAAACTCGCAACTGTATCCCAGATATTGGCGTTTGTCGTTGCTGTTTGGGTAAAAGGTTTCTTCTTTTTCTTCTTCTTTTTAGACGGGAAGGAGTCTGGTCTCGTTTGTTGTACTGCGGGTGGTTGGTTTGATGGGGTGGTTGGTGGCGCCTCGGGCAAATCCTGGTAACTCTGACTAGATGATGGTGTTAGTAAGTCACTGGTTAGTAAAGGTTCCAGGCTTGGGGTTGATTCTTGTACTGGCTGTGCGTGTGTTTCTGAGTGTGGCGAGCTGGAATCCGTGGGGGCTATACCCATCCAGCGGGCTATTTTATCTTCAATGGCAAATTTTTGGTTGCCAAATCTTTCTCTGGAAACTTTGATAACTTTTTGTGCATTGCCTGTTCTGAAATTTGGATTGACAGGGATGCTTTGAGCAGAAAAAGGTTCAGAGGCTACTCCGTTGATCATGAGTTTTAAGATTATCTCCCACTTGGGTAGGTTAACCAAGTCTTCCGGGGTATAGATAGGAGCAAACTCTGTGGCCATATATTCTGCGTCCGCTGCGCCTACGCGAAAAGAAACGATAGAGCCTACATTGCCGAAGATGGCATCGCGCAAGCGGGTATTACTTTTGTCAGGTGTTAGTTGGCCTATGTACTGGTGGCCCATAATCAGATTTAGTCTGTATTTACGGGCTTCAGATAGTATAGTGGCGAAGCTTTCTGTGGCAAAGTTTTGGAACTCGTCTACATAAAGATAAAAATCCGCCCTTTCTTCCTCGCTTGGGATATCTGCCCGGGAAAGCGCGGCCATCTGTAGTTTGGTGACTAGCATGGCGCCTAACAACGCGGAGTTGTCCTCGCCCACTTTACCTTTAGATAGGTCAACTAAAAGCACCTTCCGTTCGTCCATAATCTTTCTTAGATCAATGGTTGACTTAGGCTGGCCGACTATATTGCGGATGATAGAACTAGACAGGAACTGTCCAACTTTGTTTTGGATCGGCGCCACCGCTTCTTTGACATAGCGTTGGTCATAGTTGGCGTACTCATCCGTCCAAAAAAGTTTGACCATAGGATCCTGGATGTTGTCTACGATTTTTTTCCTATAGTTTTTATCTATGTACATCCTAGTGATGCCTAACACGGTGTTGCCCGGGCTATCTAGTAAGGCGCGGACTGTATTGCTTAAGATATATTCCATCCGAGAGGACCACATATTTGCCCAAATTTTGGTAAACACTCCCATAAGTCCATCCGCGACTAGATGTTTAAACTGGGGGGCCATTGCTTCCATCACATTGAATGCTATGGGGTATTCTTGGTCAGCTGGGTTAAAGTAGATAATGTCGTTTACCCGCTCTGGAGGTACGAAGTCTAAAATCTTGGTCACACTGTCTCCATGAGCATCTATGAAGCATACACCATGGCCGTTGCGGATATCTTGGATCGCCATGTTTTCCATCAAGGTAGTTTTTCCCATACCGGTTTTACCAATGATGTACATATGCCGTCTGCGATCATCGGTTTTAATGCCAAAAGGCACTTCTCGGTTGCGGAAGTTGGTCTTTGCGAAAAAAGTTATCTGTTCGTCTTGATTTTGCATTGTTTTAGACATTAGACGATCTTACAATTTTCTATCTAACTAAAAGGTTGTCGAAGGGTAAGCTACTTATGACTAACGACTAGTGACTATCGACTACTGGCTAGTACTCTCCTATCGGCAGGTTAGCTGGCGGCTGGCTTTTACGGCTTGCCACTACTTCTAAGCCTTCTTGCGGTCGCTCCTCCTCGCCTATAAGTGGCAAGTGGTAAATGGTAGATAATTCCTCTATGTTCAGTATATAGCTTGTGCTGGTATGCCCGAAATCCCGCTCTAAGAATTTTTTCAGCAACGCCACTTTCCGTTTTTTAGTTTGGTGTTCTACGTAGGGGCGTTCAAGAAAGGGAATCAACTTGTAGTTGATTTTTGGAGTGGCGTTTGGGTTGGGCGCAAAACCGTTGGCATTGGCGCTGGAGACCGTGCTGAATGCGCCCAGGAAAATAGAGGTTTTTTCATTTTTGAAATTTCCGGGCGGGGCTATGTATATCATCCTTACTAGGGATCTGTAGCCGGGCTTTCCAACTTTTCGCAGAACAGAATTAACTCTTTCTTTTTCTACATCTGATAGTGTGGAAAAGTTTCGTTCTTGTGTTTGCGGACTTTTTGATTTGGGCGATAGTCTATTAAGCAGTTTTTGTAGGATTGATGTCTTACCAGATCCCGAAGTGCCAGCTATAAGCTGTTGGGCTTTGATCTCCCCTTTTGGCTTCCATGCGGAGTCTTTAACCGGCTCTATGAGAATTTGGGCGGCGAATAGTTCGTTTGGTGAGATATTTGCCAGGCCTTCAAACAGCGGTCTTAAGGGGTCTACTATTTTTTCTTTGGCAGGCATGTGTTCGAAGTCGCGGTAAGTTTTTATTGGCAAGGCGTCGTCGTTTTGCAGCTGAAGTTCGGTTCCCCACATTTCTAATTTTTCCAGCGTCATCTCCGGCTCAAGTTTTTCTAAGTAATCACCGACTTCAGTCACTTCAGCTTCAGGATACTGTGAGTAGATGGCAGATTGCACCAGCTGCTTATACTTTTCCGGAGCTCGCACGATAAAAGAGATTTTTCCGCCAAGTGATATAATCTCAAAACTGTACCAAGGCTGGACAAACCCTTCTATGTAGTTTTGTGCAAATGTCGGGTTTTGGATTATGGCGTGAATTTGGGAAAATACTTGTTCTACTGCGAGCGTTGAAAGCTCGTTGATTTTTGGAATACGGACAGATAGGAAAGTCCAGGCTTGATTTTTAATGTACTCTTCACGTATTATTTTTAAGTATTTTCCGAACAAGTGTCGTATGGTGAGAAAAAGCGCTATGGTTAGGAGGAAGTATTTGCCAAAATCCCAAATAGCACCAAAAAACGTCCCCAGAAATTCTGCGACGCTAGTTAAGATAGTAAAAAATGATTCAAACATGGGTGATGTTTTTTACGCTTTT
>CAYYEK010000040.1:0-9932 GCA_964470855.1 uncultured Candidatus Saccharibacteria bacterium | reverse complement strand
AAAGGGGTATTCATACCTCACCTAACCTCTCCTATCTTAGGAGAGGAAGAAGAGAGGGGATACCTCACCTAACCTCTCCTATCTTAGGAGAGGAAGAAGATGAAAATACCTCCTCCTATCTTTGGAGAGGAAAGGGATACGGAGACTCCTATCTTAGGAGAGGAAGAAGGCAGGTGTCTAAAACTAGGAGAGGAAGAGGGTGGGGTTATGTTAAATATACTTATTTTTTCAATCAGGACTAAATAAATACCGCTTAAATAAGACAAAGAATCTAAATTCTTGATGGGGTCACGGATTGACAAACGGAGTTCTTTCTAGTATAATTTGAAGATTTCATAAATTAACTATTATTTAGTAAGCACAGAAAATATGAAGCAAATTTTGCTACGCCTACAAAAGCTTATTACTCGCAAGCGCATGCTGGCGGGTTTGGTGGCTCTTTGTCTAGGGCTAATTATCGCTAGTCTTGGAATACCTTCCAATGCTACTGGTGAACCTACCGGATCTATAACTCCGGGAACTAGTTATGTCAGTTTTTGTGGCTTGTACGGCAGGCCAACTGAAGTGACCTTAACTGCTACATTGCACAACGGAAGTGGTAAGGTTATGGTCGGTTCAACTCAGAACACAAATTATAAGTTTACTTCTATACCGATTGCTTCAAATGGGTCGACTCCTGGCGTGGTGACTTGGAAGGTGCGCGAACAGGACTTAGATGCAAGGGGTTCGGCTGTAACTTTTAACATCAAGCGTGATGACAACGGCGCATGGGTTGAAAATGCAGGTGCGGTAGTGTATCGAGATGACCGCGATTGTAATAGCGGTGCTATAACGCCTGCTACTAACTATGTCAGCTCCTGTGGATTGGCTGTCAGGCCATCTTCAGTTACTTTAACTGCGACCTTGAAATCCGGCTCGGGTAAGGTAGTGGTGTCTAGCACGCAGAATACAAGTTTTAACTTTTCTCCTTTGGCTGTTAGTGCTACCAGTCCTGCTACTTGGACTGTGAAGGCGGAAGATCTAAATGCCGCGGGTTCTGCAGTTACCTTTGCTATAAAAAACGATGTCGGCGGCTACTTTGTGGAGAATGCCGGTGCAGTCGTGTACCGTGATGATCGGGATTGCAACAGTGGCGATAGCGGTGTGGAACAGATAGCGTGTGATGCTCAAGGCAATGTTCCAGAAGCTAAGGCTAAACAATTGGTAAATGATAAAATTTTAGTTTCTGTAAACGGTGGGTCGGCTTCAGTTCGCAATAATACTAACTGCAAACTCCCAGTCAGCCTGGCTTCGTATCAGATGTTTGACAGACAATTGGCTACCCAAAAGCTTTTTGATGCAACTGGTGTAGTTACCGTTGCTTCCGGTCAGAGCGCTAACTTGTCGGTGTCCTTGCCCAACTGTATGGCTCAGATAGACTTGTACTACGGTGCGCCCTTACAGACTTTGGACAATGCCAACAGTGGTGCTGGCAAAGTGCTTGGTTGGGCTTTTTATCAAAATAATGGCGGGTCAGTAGAAAATGCTTCCGGCCCATTTTGTGGTGAAGAGGAAAAAAAGCCTCAACTTGTCATAGAAAAAAACGGTCCTGCCACTGCCTCCTTAAACGGCAACGTCGCTTTTTCCATCAAGGTGAGTAACCCAGGTCAGGCAAGCGCGAAAAACGTATACGTGGTAGACGCGTTTCCGTCTGACTTTACCTATGTTTCAGTTAGTGGTGCTAACTGCATGCTTCAATCAGGTAACCAAATCAAATGTCAGATTGGCGAGCTTAGCGTCGGTCAAAGCAAGAATTTCACACTAAATTTCAAAGTCAAAGATAGCAGGGAGTCTTGCGGACAGTTTACAAACACTGCAACAGCATATGCTGACGGTGGGCTCCAGGCAGTTGATACCGCTTCAGGACAGGTTGAGTGTCAGGATCCGCAGCTTGTCTGCGCACCAGCCAACCAAACCGTAGACATCAATCAAGCTGCCAACTTCACTGCTACAGGCGGCAACGGCCAGTATGCTTGGACTGCTTCAAACGGCACTCCGAACAGCGGTAGCGAATCAAGTTTTTCAACCAAATACTCTGCAGCTGGTTCCAGAACAGTTACTGTAAAGTCAGGTACCCAGACAGCCAGTTGTGCTGTGAAAGTAGAAGTAGAAGAGCTGCCAGAGTTAGTTTGTGCGCCATCTAGCCAGTCAGTGAAGATAGGTCAGGTCGCTTCCTTTGTCGCCACTGGTGGTAACGGCCAGTACGCTTGGACTGCTTCAAACGGCACACCCAACACAGGCAGCAGCAATACTTTCCAAACAAAATACAGCTCCGCAGGCACAAAGTCCGTAACCGTTGCTTCGGCTGGCAAGACTAAGACTTGCTCTGTTACTGTAGAGGATTATCCTAAGCTTACTTGCGCACCAGCCAGTCAGTCGGTTCGGCTTGGTCAGGCTGCTTCCTTTGTAGCTACTGGTGGTAACGGCCAGTATGCTTGGACTGCTTCAAACGGCACTCCAAATACCGGTACGGGCTCGACTTTTTCATCTACCTACAATACTACCGGCAACAAGCAGGTGGTGGTTGCTTCAGCTGGTCAGACAGCAAGCTGCCAGGTGAGCATTACTGAAATACCACAAGAATTGGTATGCGCACCATCAAATCAGTCAGTGGATGTTGATCAGTTAGCAGCCTTTGTCGCTTCAGGCGGTACTGGTCAATACAGTTGGTCTGCCACTGCCGGCACTCCTTCCAGCGGTACAGGCGCTACTTTCTCCACCAAATACACCTCTTCCGGATCCAAGACCGTACGCGTGACTTCAGGAAACAAAACCGCGTCTTGTCAGGTGGTGGTTAGAGATGTGACACTGAATTGTTCTCCAGATTTACAGTACGCAGACCTAAACCAGTCGGTGAGTTTGGTTGCTACAGGTGGAAACGGGAATTTTGTCTGGACAACACCGGGCGCTAACACTGGTAACCAAACTGGCAGTCAAGTTTCAGTGAGCTTTAGTTCTTCGGGTACGAAAAATGTAACTGTAACTTCCGCTGGCAAGAGCGATACCTGTCAGGTCGTGGTGAGGGAAACCTCCAGTGGTACCACTTTGTCCATAGAAAAACTGGTTCGTAATGTTACCCGTGGCGGTGACTTTACCGAATCTTTGAGTAATGTACAAAGTGGCGATACGCTGGAATACCAAATCAGAATTCGCAATACTGGCTCTTATCCTGCTACCAG
Organism: uncultured Candidatus Saccharibacteria bacterium; assembly: GCA_964470855.1. GTDB lineage: Bacteria > Patescibacteriota > Doudnabacteria > UBA920 > UBA920 > CAYYEK01. The sequence continues at coordinate 6,714 of CAYYEK010000040.1, read as the reverse complement.
TGTGATGCTGAAGGATTTCTTGAGCAGTACCGGGGTTTTGGAGAATTTGCGCGAGATAAGCTCCACTATGCTATACACCGGAACTTTCCCAAATCAGATCTCGTTTAACTATGCCTTGGCTAGCAACCAACAGATCACCGTGACCTATAAGTACACTGTTCGCTCTGGTATTGCCTATAACACCAGACTGTGTAATGTCGCTACTACTTGGGCAAATCAGATAGGCCAAGTCACTGACCAGGCGTGTCTCTATGGAGATGGTGGTGGCCAGCCTAACCTGGTGCTTTCCAAGACTGCTTTTAACAACACCAAAAATGTTGACGCAACTTCCCAAGCCGCGTCCATAGAAGACTACATCACTTACACTTTAACAGTGCGCAATAACAGTTTCGCGCAAGCCTTTGGGTACGTGATAACTGATGACTTGTCAGGAGTCCTGCCTTTGGCCGATATGGTTGACTTAGGTGGTGGCCAGTTGATCGGCAACACTTTGAGTTATCCAGCAGTCAATATCGCAGCTAACAGCAGTGTTTCCAAGTCCTTTAAAGTAAGGGTCAAGTACCATCTGTCTTCCAGTATCAGCTACCAGATGCTTAATACCTTTGGCAATACCGTGACGATAGTTATAAACCCGCCAAAGCCTTACATCCCACCCAAGACCGGTGGACTCGTAGACTTGCTTGGAGGTTTGGGCTTAGCAAGCATGGTCACTGCGGCTTACGCTTACAACAGAAAACGCAGTTTGAAAAAAGCCTAAAAACAGGTTAAGACTTTTGAAAAACAGATCCGTGGATCAACTATCCATGGGTCTGTTTTGTTGGGCGAGGTAGAAAACAGTAAACAGAAGTAGTAACAGTAGTAAAAGTAATAAAGTAGCTTGCCCGTCCAGTAGATAGTACAAAATTAACTAGTTAGAAAGTTAACGTGTTAACGAGTTATTTGAAGTTAGCAGTTTTTGGTTGAAGTTTTTCCGCCAGAATGAACAACACTTGACAATTAACCTTTGACTAACCCCTACGAAATACTAATAGTACGAATATACAAATAAAACAATTGACCACCCTTGACATTTAACTTCTGTAATGGGCACCATTCAAATCTTTAAAATGGTGCCCATTTTCGAGACCATTGCCCAATTTACAATTCAAATCTGCAATATTCTTCATTCGCTATTCGCTATTCTTCATTCGTGCCGTCCTTCGACTTAGCCTCGCCTCGCCAAAGCTCTTGCGAAGCGGGTAGGCGGGCAGGGATTCAGGATGACGGATAGGAATTAAGATCATTTTCCGGACAGGTTAGCGTTAAATAGTTAACGCGTTGATGAGTTCTTAATTTCCAATTCAATGTGCAATTTGCAATCTCAAATATTCGATTCATCATTTGTTCTTCCCCTTCCTCCCCTAGGGTAGGGGAGGCTTGAGTGGGGTACGAAAAAGGGGTATTCATACCTCACCTAACCTCTCCTATCTTAGGAGAGGAAGAAGATGAAAATACCTCCCCTGGCCCCTCCTATCTTAGGAGGGGAAAGGGATGCGGAAACTCTATCATGGGAGAGGAAGAAGAGAGAAGGAGTAGTGGGTGAGGGGGAAGGATTTAGTGGCTGTTAAGTATAGTGGTGTTTCAGCTGGGTAAGGGTTTTGTGGTACAATGTAGAAAAGGTAATACTTAAGCGCTGGTCAAGAAACAAAATGTCATACCCAGAGCTGGTTGAATATATAAAAAAAGCTCGAAGTCTAGGGTTTTCAGATCAAAAGATCAAAGAAAAGCTTATGAGCACGGGCTGGCTTTTAGGCGCTGTGACGGAAAGCTTTTTAGAGGCTGGAGAGCCTGAGGCAAGCGCGAGCCACGAGCCCTTAAGTACAAGTGCGAAAGATCAGATTGAAAAACAAAATCCGCAGCAGGCCAAACCTACTGCGTCCCTAGTCTTGCCCCAACAAGGTGCAAAAACTCCCAAATCGGATCTACCCATAACAACTTCTGTACAGAAAGCAACATCAGCCCAAACTCCTTCTCCTGTGCCAACTAGTGTTCCAAAAGCTGCTTCAGGTACGATTTTACCTAACTATAAATCATCATCAGCTGAGCCTACGACTGTGCATGCGGCTCAGCCTCCAGCAGCACAACCAGTTTCCGCGTCTCCACCCAAACCGCAGGGTTTAAGTGTTAGCGTGACCACTCCTTCACAAGGTCCGCGCGCCACAGGCACCCCCAAATCACACAAGTTAGCCCTTGTCATGACTTTAGTTTTTATATTACTACTGATAGGGGTTGGTGGAGCAGGTTTGGCGGGGTATTTTGGTTACTTTCACATACCGTTCATAACGCCTTCCGCAAAAGTTGTGTGGCAAAAGTTTTTAGCAAGCCAAGTCGCGCCTTTAGCTTCGGATTCCGCTACTTCCAAACTTTTAGTAACCTATAAAGATGAGTCAGAGCAGTTAGAAGAGCAGCTGAAATCCAGTTTGCCGGCCCAATTCCAGTCCGGCTCTTATGTTTTAAGTATGGGCCTTGAAGGTTACACTAAGAACATTGTAGATCAGGAGCAAGTATCCTCGGAAGCAGATCTAAAGGTTAGTATAAGCGCGACTACGAGTGGTGGTACATATAGCATAAACTTGCCTGTGGTGTATAAGGACAGTGTTGTGTATATGGATTTGGGAGGGCTTGATGCGTTGAAAGAGGCTGTGGGTGTTCCAGAAGATCAGAGAAGCACAGTTACTTGGGTAAAGTTTACACCCGAAGAATTTGAAACAGCTGCGGAGAATTCTAGTGCAGAGAATTTTTCTCAAGCCGACATAGAAGTAAATAGTATCCTTCAGAGCATTGATCTAGAACAGCTTGAAAAATTTGTACGTGAGCATCCGGCGTTTAAGCAGACAGGGGTGGTGGGTAAAGAAGAGCTTAGAGGCGCCCCCACTTACAAATACCGTTTAGAATACGACCCTGAAAATATGCGCAAAGTTTTGGAATACTATGTAGACACTATGTTTCAAGCAGCGGATGCCCCCCAGGTGGAAGGAACGGACTCTACTGCTTTGCAGTCTTCCATAAAACAAATGTTGGGGGACTTTGTCCAAAAGTTTCAGTTTGATTCACTATATGTTTGGGTAGGTGCTAAGGATTATAGGATGCACAAGGCGGAAGGGCAGGGTAAGGTGTTTTCTTTGGTCTCGTTTATGAATTCGCTTAGTTCCACTTTTGATTCGGTGTTGGCGTTGGATAAAGATGGTGAACAAAAGCTTTCGGATGTAAGCCAGATAGGTTTCGCGCTGGATTTGTATAAAAACGAGTTTGGAGGTTTTCCTGCTGCTGCGGAAGGAGTTGCGGTAGGTCTTGCGCCCAACTTTCTGCCCCAGTGGCCAACTGCACCTCCTCCTACTGGGGTTTGCAGTGAATGGGACAATACTTACTGGTATACGCCGAAAGGGGAGCCGCAAGATGGCGGCAAGGGAGTGCAGGTTTTTAGCGACTACGAGTTTACTTTTTGTTTGGAAAAACCATACGGAGGTTTTCCGTCTGGGGCAGGTGCTATGACCCCTGGCAAGGGCATCTTGGTCAATGGCAGGGAAGCTTGTTTTGGAGACTCGTGTGAGAATTTCAGTGGGAAGCCTGAAGATTTGCTGACCGATTTTTTTTCAAAAGTTAATTTTTCTGCCGAGCTTTCATATACTTTGGAGCAGTACGACTTTGACCAAGCAGCAGAAGTCAGGGCCCCAGAAGGTGCCTACGATCTGGGTGCTCAAAAACCAATAAACCAAGAAGAGCCTGTTAGTACCATCCCGACAGCTGCGGATGCGGTTGCTACTCAAGTAATAAGCGAAGTTAGGCAAGTTTTGTCATCTTTGGAGTTGTACCATAACGATTTTCAAGAGTATCCGGATAGCCTAAGTCAAATAGTGCCGAAGTATATGGGCGAAGTCTTTACTATGGACGCGGGGGGGCTTGGGGCGTGCAGTCCGGAAAATAGTAAAGCAGCTTACCAAAAGCACTCGCCGCAAACTTATGAGTTGAAGTTCTGCCTTCCTGTTGCAGCAGGGGGGCTCACTGCCGGTCCCCACACCGCCAGCTCTTCCGGCATGGAGTAAGGGGGGTGTGATGGATACTGAAATGTAACGACTTAGAGCTTATGCTGAGTTCAGATCTGCTGACATGTAGATTAAAGAGAAAAACCTCAGTATATTTCTTGATTTATTTCCTGAGCTTGACAAATATACAATAATTATTTATAAAATAATGGCATTAAAAAATACTTTATGACAGATGTGTTTATAAAACCAAATCTTTCTAAGACAATGGAAGGGCAACCCCCAAGAAGATCAGCGGACACTAAAGAGCCAGGCCAAGGCCAAATAAAAGATGACCAGACGCCTTCAGGAACTGAACTTAGTGTTATATATCAAGGCGAAAAAATGTCTTTGCCTGAAATTTCTGTGTTACTGCCTCTTGCTAAACAGCTTGTCAATTCATGGGCCCAGGAGGATAGTAAAGAGTTTGATTGGGATGATCCAAAGATAATAGCTAAAAAGCAAGAGGTACTAAGCTGGCACTATGGAAACTGGAAAGTTGGGCCTCCTATGAGAAGCACGCAAGGGGTTAATTTGTCTGGCCCTGCAGAGATAGAGTTATTTTTCGGGCCAGGGGAGGATGCTCCTAAAAAGACTTTAACCATCGCCCAACTAAGTAGAGATATTCCAGCCCTTATAGCTCAGTATATTTTCAAAAACCTTACCATTGAAGACTTAATTAACGACAGCCACATGTAAGTATCTCAAAGCTTATTTGAATCCTGAGTCCAAGTATTTAAACAATTTGATTATGGATCCAAGAAAATTCCCAAGATACGAAGACTTCGGCGCAAGACCGGTACCTGAAGTAGTTGGACAGCCTAATAATGTAGTGCGACCCGATTTTGCCAATAGAACTGGATCAGACGGCTCCTCTTCTGAGAAAGCGGAAGTTATTATATTCCCTACAAAAGAAAAGGCTACTTTATTATCACCTGCGGAGACTAGCAATACTGAAAGCCCGGATGAAGGTAACAGGTCGGATGGTGACTTTACTACGGGTAGGTCACCAGAGGTTTCTGTGCTTCAAAAAGTGAGTTACGATCCGGGATGGTTGAACCCAAATAACGATTTTGCTCAACGCGATCTTAGGGAGTTCTTAGAAGGTGTAAAAAATTATAACAGTAGGTATGGAATAGATGTAAACTCAACACTTCAGGAAGAGTATGGGATAACCACAAGAGAGGGTGCTTTAAAGGAACTGGTTAAAACCTGGAATACGATAGTAACTTATGAAAACAATCAGCAAGAAGTTGGTATGTTGAGTGGGCAGGCCGAGAAGGCGTCAAGACTTCTTGAGCTTCTTAAAAAACTTCCAGTAGACCAAGTAGGAAAGGGTGGCGGTGTTTTCAAGAAAGTAATTAGATTTCTTAGTAATAGCTAGGCCGAATAATTAAAAAGCCGGCTTGTGCCTTAAAGGTATGGCCGGCATTTTGATTGATTTCAAATTAGCCTAACTTTTAGTCTTGCTTTTGTTGCGGATGCAGCGAGCGCAGGCTTTCACTCGTTGTCCTGACCCGAGTTTTGTCCACTGTAAATTTGGTTGCAAGCGCACTATACTGGGGCGCATAGAGTGGCTTCTTTTCACGGTGCGCGCGTAAGTTTTTCCGCACACAGAACACATTCTTGGCATGGAATTTAGGGTTAGTTGTTAGTTATGTAGTTGTCGATTTTTCGTATCGCATCATCTCGATTGCGTATTTACCGGTTACGATACGAGAAGCGAAAACGAAGACCTTAGTTATATTCGTTAAACGGTGTCGCAGCTCGTTACGGTTAGGGTTTTACGGTTAACGAGAACGAAACACGACACGAGAAGCTAAAACGAATAACGTTTTTATAACTAGCGAAGTCTAACATAAACTGCTATACTTGGCAAATATGGAATATCTCATAATCATAGCGCTTTTAATATTTTCAGTTATAGTCCATGAGGTGATGCACGGGGTGGTGGCGGAAAAACTAGGGGATAGCACGGCCAGAGATGAAGGTCGGATCACCCTAAATCCTCTCCCTCACATAGACCCTTTTGGATCAGTGCTCTTGCCTTTACTTTTGATGGTATTGCAAAGCCCGGTTATCTTAGGGGCAGCCAAACCTGTGCCGGTTAATTTTGCCAATCTGCGGGATCCAAAAAAGGGGATGATGTTGGTGTCACTGGCAGGACCATTGTCTAACTTCGTTTTGGCTGTGTTGTTTGTGCTGCCTATCAAATTTGGGTTGGGTAATGCTTTCACTGAACAGATTTTCTTGCAAGGCGCGCTTGTCAACATCGTGCTTGGGACTTTTAACCTTATCCCGATTCCGCCTTTGGACGGAAGCAAAGTTTTGGCTGCTTTAGCGCCAAGCCGTTGGATGTACAGGATTTTGGATATGGAAAAGTATGGGTTTTTGTTGGTCTTGATTTTTCTTTACCTAGGGATTTTAAATGTTGTTTTAGTGCCGATAATCTTGCTATTTTCCCGCCTTTTAGGTGTGCAGCTGCTTTGACAACAATTGATAGTTAACAGTTGACCATTTCCGCCAAAGGCGGACCCCGCCCGAGGCGGGGAACATTTGACCAAGACCAGGGAGTGGTAAAGTAGTAAAAGTAGTAAGAGTAGTAAAAGTAGTATGTAGGGGCGAGCTTCAGCCGCCCAGTTGATTGCGGAGA
>CAYYEK010000039.1:0-10125 GCA_964470855.1 uncultured Candidatus Saccharibacteria bacterium | reverse complement strand
TCCTGTTATGCTTTATAAGCGTGTCGGTAGTTTATCTTAGAAAGTAATATTATTTATTAATTTTTAAGGATTCTATTTTCAGCGCAGTGCTGATTTTGGCGTCAGCAGTGTAGTCAATAATAGTCAGACTATAGCCACCTCGGTAGAGAGTTACAGCAGGCGCTGACCCTCGATATGTGTACTCTGCTCTCCAATGGTGGCTACCTTCTTTGACCAAGCTCAATTTGCTGATCTCTGGCGATAGGACCATACTGCTCAAAATGTGTTCCGGAGATTGACTGGTGGGAGCAGACCAGGAACTTACCAGCAAAGCCAGAGACTGTCCTTTTTGGTCTTGTATATCTTGCACTAAAGGCGACACTCCTAGCGTGAGCCTTTTACTGTTTTCAGGAAGTGTCTTGGCTAGAACTACTTCAGTCCAGATGCGATTTGACGAGTAGGCTGCGTTTTGTAAACCAGTAAGTCGTTCAGGACTGAAAAGCTGGCCACTGTCACGAGTCATCACAGCCTGTTCTGCATTGAGGCTTCCTACAGAACGCTGGTCCTGACGGCTATGTACAGATGGGGCGAGGTTTGCCGAGTTAGGACGGCTAGTAGTAGGCATTAGCCATGCTCCATAGACAGTACCACCAAGCACTGCCAGACCTGCCATTAGGATAGCGAATGTCAGACGAGGGCTTGGGGTATCTAGTATAATCAGCGGATCGTTTCGCATACTCTGGTTAGGTAGGTCTGATAGGGGGAGTTGAAGGATAGTCTCTTACATTGAGTCACCCTTGAATTCGTTGAAAGCTTGGCCGTAGGTTTTTACATTTACTCCGGACAAGGTGATCTGGTTAATTATCTCTTTGAAGTTCTGCTCGTTGGTGTGGTAGTTGTCGTCGCCTTGCCCAATTGTGTGGAAAACAAGAACAACCCATTCCTTCTGCGTTTTGGCCTGGTCTAACCAGCCTTGAACCTCCTCTAGTGTGGTGGTACTGACTACACTTCTAACTTTTATATCAAAGGGAAAAACTCCGCGACTGTTATTTCCTATTTCGTAAGCCCTTGCGGAGTCATAGTATTTGTCGGCTAAGGCAAGCAGGTCGGAGTTGTACGCACCATAGGGAAAAGCAAAGTGTTTAGGATTCCAGCGAGAGAGGGCGTTTTTGGATTTGGTCAGCTCTCTTTCTGCCTGTATGCGGGTCATTTGAGTCATGTCCTCGTGTGAGACTCCATGAGAGACTACTTCAAACCCGCTGGTGGTCATCTCGTCCAGCTGTTGGGAAGTTATGTAGCCCGTTTGGTTGATGGAGCCGCTGATGACAGTTAAACTGGCTGATAGGCCCTGCTCTTGCAATATCGGGTAGGCTGCTGTGTAGGCGTTGTCCTCTCCGTCGTCTAGCATTATGGTGACCATGTTTTGGTCAGGTTCGTATTCCCAAACCGTTAAGTCGTCGAAGAAAGCAGTCCCGCTCGCGTTGATTAGAGCTGGTACAAGCAAGATGTAGTCAATCGGCGCGTTTAGGTGTGGAAGATTGCCAGTATTAAAACCTATTAGCCTCCAGTTGAAAGTACCGGAGTTTGCCGGAGTGTTCCAGTAGATTACTTCTCCGGTGGTCGTATGGATCTCCGCATAAAGGGTGGCACCGAAATATGAATTTGGAGCCTTGTTGATAAACTCACCTTTGACGTAGCCAGTGATGAGCACCGGCTTTTCCACGGCTTGCTGAAAGTCAATCCTTTGGTATGCGCCACTGGATTGTGCGCGACTATAGTTGACCAGTTTTAAACTCGCCTGTCCGGATCTTTTCACACCCGTTGCTCGGACATATCCCCGCCCATAGGCCTGCCAGTCATAAGCCGATTTAGGGGTCTCTCCTACTGTTTCAAAACCCGGATTTATCAAAGGGTCCAAATTGCTCGCTGTTGCGCTGGAAGGGGTAGTTAGTGAAAGTGCTAAGACAACCGTTAAGGTGTACAGAACTGCTTTAAGCTGTTGGGTTGTTTTCATATAGTTATGCGTGGTTACTTCTTGACATAAAAGTATAGCATATATTCATTAATCTAGTTTGCTTGGCTCTGGTTTTTAAAAAGCTGGTTCGTCTGCCTAACCGGTGATCCGCTATAATATTAGTACAATCTGCTGACTTTTTTATGGCACTACTAAAGTATTTCAGACTGAAGATATGGTTTTTCGCAATACTGATATTATTTTGTATTGGGGCGGCTTTGTGGTTACCTGAATACAACGCCCGCAGTTTATCTTCCCGCCCCGCGGAGCATTTACCGCTCACAGAAAACCTTATCAGCCCTGTCCGTCCAACTCCCTTGCCAGCAGATGTGTTTTTGCCTGACAGGCAAAAGCCCGAGCAGGTACAACAAGAAAACAGTCAGCCAGAACCTTTGAAGGCTGGGAGCTTTCCTTGGCATACGAACATCACCGCTACTGTGTTTTGGGTTGGCGAACCGCAAGGCGGGGGGTCTTCGGAAGATAACGCTCTAAGTGCTTGGGATGACGAGTGGCAAAAAAGTTTTGGTTGTTTTGATGATCCGGTGAACCGGAACGGATTTTTCCCAGCGGGCTGTATCCCCAAAGAAAATCCTTTTTACTTGGACTTGCCTTACAATGATTTTGATTTTGACCAAAAGACTGGGCAGGCATTTAGAAAACAAAATGCTGGGCAAGTTGTACCTTGGGCTAAAACCAAAGTCTGGCCAGCCAATGAATCTATGATGAAAAATCAGTGGGTGGAGCTTTTCAATCCTGCTACTCAAAAGACTTGTTTTGGGCAAATTCAAGACGCAGGGCCCTATGAGTATGACGATTGGTCATATGTGTTTGGGGTAGATGACCAACGACCAAAAAATAAGCTGGCAAATAATGCAGGGATGGATGTCTCCCCTGCCCTGCGGGATTGTTTGGGGTTTGTGGGACTTGATAACGACGAAAATACCCTTAACTGGAGATTTGTGGAGAGGTCGCAGGTAAGCGCTGGTGCGTGGCTTGAAATAGTAACTCGCTCACAGATCAATTGGCGTTAACGCTACTTGGATACCGGCAATATTTTTCTTCTTATCGGGCTTACCCACGCGCCGGAGGAACGAACGATAAACGCTTTTGGCAGCGCGTTGATAAAAGTCCACGCGTCAATCAGTTTCATGAATACAAAAAACGGTCCATACCACAAATACTGTGGTCTTTTCGTGGTTAGGAAAACTATTATTGATAAAGCATAGTCTGCCACAATCAGCATCCCTAGTAATTTTAGGGGGTTCAGTATGCTGTTGAAAAGCTCTGGGAAGCCTGGTCCTAGTCCCAGCAAAGGCCAGACATGCCCGACTATATACCAAGCTACTTGTAAAATGGCCAGCGGTGTAAGCACCAGCAATGTCAAAGACGAAAGTAATACTTCCGCGACATAAAACAACAGGCACACGGAAAAAAAACTTGTCCAGAAGCCGTGCCTCCGGATAGTTTGCCAGAATCCCAGATGCCAACGCCTGACCTGGTTAGTGTAGTCTTTAAGATTGTCAGGGTCCTGGGTGTAACCGATCGCTTGCGGTAACATTACTACCTTTCCCAGTTTTCTCCGGTGAACTTCAAAAGTCATATTGAAATCTTCTATCACAAGACCCGGTGTGGCGATATCTAGTTTGGGCAAGATACTGCTTTTGTACAGACTGCAAAATCCTGGAATGATTGGGGTTACTGATATGTGTTCCCAAGCTTGGCCGTATTTGATGAGTCTTTGGGATAAAAAATACACGCGTTCTCTGTGGGCCAGGATAAATAGTGACCAAAAACTGTTTGCTTTGCTGTCCCAAAGAGTTTTGGCAAAACCAGCTATCGCTACTACTTCTTTTTTTGAAAGTATGGGCAGGGCGTTTGCCAGATAGGCACGGTCCACCACACTATCCGCATCTACGAACAAAACGGCCGCATAGCGCGAGGCTAAACCAAAATCATCCAGTCCTGCTTTTAGCGCCCCGGCCTTGCCCCGGTTGGGCTGCAAGTCTAGCACATTGACCTGCTGGCTATTTGCTATGTCAACGGTGCTGTCTTTAGAGCCGTCTGAAACTATGTAAACTTGAGCAGGTGAAAAAATTTCTGTCAGTCTTTGCAGGGCGGTTGCTAACACAGCTTCTTCGTTATGTGCTGCCATCAGCACTGCAACCTGGTCGGGTCGGATCTGGTTTGGGTTTGTTGTCTGTCCATCAGTCTTTCCTTCAGGGGGTAAGGCTGGACGCCCGAATTTTTGTGAAATATAACGCAAGAACCCGATGAAGCCCCATAGAGTGAAGTTGAGCCCCCACATTAACGTCACTAGCACCAGTATATCTATAGGTAAAGTCATACTTAGTAAGGGAGGACAGGTTTAATCAGCGATGGCTGGTTGGCGTGAACGCTCAGAGAAGTCTGCGATCATCGTAAGCAGCCCTTCTCGTAAACTGATTTTAGGTTCCCAACCTAGCTGTTGGATTTTCCTTAGGTCGGGACACCGGGCGGAATGGTCATGGGGCGGCCGGGGGACAAAACGAATCTCGCTTTGACTGTTGAGCAGCTCCAGTACCAGGTTTGCGCATTGCAGAACTGAGAACTCTTCTTTGGAACCAAGGTTGTAGACTTCCCCATTATGGCCTTTGTTCATTACCAGCTTTAGGCCTGCTATCAAATCCGAGGCGTAGCACAAGGACCGTTTTTGTTCGCCGTCCCCTTGTATGGTTATCGGTTCTCCGGCCAGTCCTTGTCGGATAAAGGTCGGGATAAAGCGGGTGTCTTGTAGCGACATACCTGGACCGTAGACATTGAACAAGCGAACGATACTACCCTTGACTCCGTACTTTGTCACAAAAAGCTTAGTCAAAGTTTCTGAGACTCGCTTACCTTCTTCGTAAGGCGCGCGAAAACCTATGGGGTCTACATTGCCGGTGTAGGTTTCATTTTGCGGGAAGACTTGGGGTTCGCCGTAAACTTCCGAGGAGCTGACATGCAAAAACCGAGCTCGGTGGATTTTGGTCAGTTCCAGCACATTTTTCATACCAATGGTGCAAGCGTCCAACATCTGCTCGCCAAGTTTTTCCGGAGCTATGTTAGGCACTCCTGTTGGGCAAGCTAGGTTGTAGATTTCATCAAAATGAAACTTGTTTCGGTTGCCAAGTGTTGCGGTCAAGTTTGGACCAGCGATGTCCATCTCAAAAAAATGTTTTTCGTCTACCAGACTGCGATGCTTTAAAGATCCGGTACTGAGGTTGTCTACTACAAACACTTCTGCTTGGCTGTCCAGCAGTTTTTTGACAAGGTTGCTGCCTAAAAACCCTGCTCCTCCTGTGACCAGAATATTCGTCATATTTTCTTTCTTTAATTTTTCATCCAAATCCTCGTATCATACCGAGAAATTTTCATTAGCACAAATTCGGTTGCGTATGCTGGAAAAAGCTATTTAGCTATCTTCCGATTCCTGTGTATGCAATGCTGTGGTTTTGAAAAGCTTCTTTGTCAAGGATATTTTTGCCATCCACCAAAGCCCAGACTCCCTTTTCTTCAAAAAAATCTGGGGTAAGTAACTTGAAATCATCGTGATCGCAAGCAATGATGCATCCCTCTGCTCCAGCCAGGCATTCGTCAAGGTTGCTCGATGTTGAAATTTTAGGAATATAAGGATCGCAGACACGCACATTTGCTCCTTGACCTTTCAAGAGCTCAATGATCGTCAGCGCGGGACTTTCTCGGTAATCGCCGATGTTTGCCTTATATGCTACACCTAGAACAGCAATCTCTGTTTGTAAGAGACCTTCGGGCTTGCGCGTTTTCAGTCGCTCAGCAAGCAGTTCAACGGTATACTGGGGCATATTTTCATTGACTTGTCTGGCTTGTTTAAGCAGGTTGTGCGTGAAGCCGTATTTTTCCGCGTATCTAATCAGATAGTATGGGTCAACGGGAATGCAATGTCCCCCAACACCGCACCCAGGGTAGTGGGCCATAAAAGCAAACGGTTTAGTGTTCGCACCTTTTATAACGTTGAGAGTATCTATGCCCATTCGCTGATAGGATTGAGCAAGTTCATTAACAAAAGCTATATTGACGTCTCTAAAAGCGTTTTCTGTTATTTTTACAGCTTCGGCTTCTTTTAACGAGTTCATCTCCATTATCTCCGCGTCTAAAAGGGAATGGTAAAAGCCCACAACCTTTTTGGTACTAGTCGGGTTGATGCCGCCTACTACTCTTGGGATGTTAGCAACCTGCCACTTGTCGTCTCCGGGATTGATGCGTTCAGGGCAATGGGCAAGGAAAAAATCTGTTCCCGCGATGAGTCCGGATCCGTTTTCTAAAATGGGAATCACCACTTCCTCACACACCCCGGGGTTGATGGTGGATTCTATAACCACTAGATCATCTTTTTTTAAAATAGAAGCGATGATTTTACAGGCATTTTCTACTGGCCCCAGATCTGGGTTTTTATCATGATCTACAGGCGTGGGAACGCATACTACAAAAATTTTAACCTGTGAGAGAATCGATTTATCGGAGGTAAAAGTGATTTCGGTGGATAATGTTTTCTGTTCTTTAGTTTCTGAAAGTGGATTTACTCCTCTTTTGAGCAGGTTTAATTTTTCCTCGTCAATGTCAAAACCAACAACCCTGTGACCTTTTTTTTCAGCCAGCAGGGCTAGTGGTAAGCCGACATATCCCAAACCTATTACTCCAACTTCAAATTTCATAGTTATTTTCAAATAATTCAAGTTTTTGACAGCTCTCCATACTAGCAAGGTTTTGAAAATGAGCAAACCTCGGATACTCCACCTCAGATAATTCTTTTGTAGGGTCTGCTTTGATGGTCGCGCACCTCTAAATCCTGCCAAGAGAAAGCCCTTGGTTAGAAAAACGATCATACTAAAAAAGTGCCCAAGGAGACCCCTCGGGACAATCCGCACTCTTTCCCCTACCCTCCCCCTCCTACTTCCCTTCTCCTATCACTATCAATTCCTGTCACTAACATTTTATATTTGACGAAATCTGCAATTGCAGAAAATGTCAAGCCAGCAATATACTCAGGGAGTCCTCTCGGGCAAACCGTTATTAAAGAGACAGTGTCATCACACATATCTCAGAAAATGTGGTGGGGAGAATTATTCTACTTCAACGTACCGACTTGACAAATGTCGCAATTGCGACATTTGTCAAGTGTTGTGGTAAAAATGGTGCAATTTTTTTATCCTTGCAAAACCCAACATAATATTTGACAAAATCTGCAATTGCAGATTTTGTCAAATCATTATAGGCTGATTATTTTGGTTTTCCAGAAATTTTTGCCATGCAAGCCTTTAATAGTTGTGTAGCTGTGTTTTGTAGTTGCAATTTTACTTTTTGAATTTCTTGGCTATCTGAGTCAGTAGTTGTGATAGTAACAAATTCGTTGTTTGAGCTACCGTTAGGGCTTATCTTCTGAATAAGTATTACAGGCAAATACACACCCTCAGGATACTGGTGGCAAATGATAGTTTTAGACTTGTCTTCGTGGATCAGAATAATCGCTTGCGGTAGTTCAGGACTATAGTCCCTAACTTCAGTGATCTCTGTGGTGTACAAGGCGCTGGCCTCGTCTTCAGTGTCTACCTCTTTTACTATGGGTTTTCTTTCAGCGGGTTTTTGGTAGCGGAAGCTTCTTCCGGGGCTAAAAGCCCAATATTCAACAAAGTCTTTTATGTGAGATAAATTTTCATTGGAAAACTTTTTAAGCCACATTGTTACAATCTCTAAATCTAAGTTAGGGGGTTTGTACAGTTCTATGATTTCACCTTTATTTTGGGTTTGTTCTATCCCTGTAGGGTTTCGTAAAATTGTTTCTTGATAAGCTGTATTTGTGGGCGGTGTCACGTCGGGGTTATATACAATCATAAAGGTTTTTTTATAACGTAGTAATTGCCTACTTCTATGCTTAACTTTTCTAATTTAATCATAAGTTAACTTACGCCGCAATTGCTATATGTGTGTTAAGCGATGTGTTTTTTTATATCAACTTGACAAAATCTGCAATTGCAGAAAATGTCAAGTGGTAGTAGAATTGTGAGATTTAGAATATACCCAATGTCCCAAGGAGTCTCCTCGGGTCGCGGTTAAGACTCTTTGAAGGGAAAGAAATGGGTGAGGATTTCGTGGGCGATGCGGTTGAGCGGGGGCAGGTCGGTTTTGGAAAACCAAACTGCGTTTACTACCTCGGTGTGGTCGATCTCAAAGTTGGTTTGGTTTACTTGCGCAAAAAAACAAGAGACAGTGTCTTGCTTGTATTCAAAGTTCACTGTAAGTTCTCCCAGCTTCTGCAGGGTTTGGGGTTGTAGTCTGACTTCTTCTTCTAGCTCTCGTTTGATCGTATCTTCAGGTGTTTCTTTATGTTTTACTCCCCCACCGGGAAAGGTCCACTTGTCTTGTTCTAGGCCGTAGGAATTTTGGATGAGCAGCCACTTGCCTTGGTGTTCTACGACGCACTTGGTGCCATGTGTTTTTGGCTTGAATATCAACCAGTACAGCAGCGCTATGTAGTAGCCGTAGTAGTAAATTTTCTTTAGTAACCAATTACTTATCTGCTTGTTCATTTGTGGGTGGGGTATCTTTAGGCGTCTCTAGTTTTTTCTCTGATTTTTTTTTGATCAGCGTATTAATAACCTTGAGAAAGTCGTAAACGCCAATACCGAATATTTCTGGGTTTGCCAAGTCGCCATGGCCAAAACGACTATACTTTGCACCCATTAATGCTGTTAAGATGTTATTTTTGTACGCGTCTAACTCTTCGAGGCTAGCAGTATTAAGGTCTGGCAGGTCACCGAATTCGCCAATGCCTTCCCAGTAGGCTTTTGGTTCTTCGGACAGATTGAGTGATTCTGCGCTCATTTGTTTACCGGCTTAGTATGTCTTACGAAGCAAGTATGTTTAACTAAAAAATGTCTAGGCAGACCTGTCTAACTTACTCCTCATCTAAGTCTTTTTTGAGTTCTTCAAATTCGTTTTCAGCCACTTTGAGGCGGGACTTTAAAGTTTTGATAAGTTCCGCGCCTTTTTTGGCCTTGGTCAGTCCTTCTTCTACATTGACATCTTCCTGGTTTTCAAACCACGCTAAGATTTCATCCAGTTCTGCAAGGAGTTTTCCGATACTGATAGGATTTTCAGTTTTGCTCATAAGTTTAGAAAAGATTGATAAGGCCCACCAGCCCGATGATAAGCCATAAAAAATTTAAAGTCGATGATTGGTAGTCTTTGAGTACAGCGCTGATGACCAGCAAACCTAGAGCGCCTGTGGTGTTTAAGATAGAGTACCATAGATTGTCTATGGTCACCCAACCAAGCATAAGCGCGGCATAGGCGAACAGTATGGCAAATACTCCGTACCAGCCGACGATTTCGGCTACATAGTGTTCAGCTTTGGTTTTAGTCTTGAGAAACATAAATGGTTTCGGCGGTTAGTGTGCCGTCCGCGACCTGGGCTTCCAGGAGGGCTTTGGGTTTGAGATTTTTTACGCTTTTTACCACTTTGCCTTGGTGGCGGATGATGCTATAGCCGAGCCTTAACCGATACTCTGGACTTGCTTGTGTGATGGTGCTCTCCGCAGATTTTATCTTGTGGGTGGTGGTGCGGAGCAGCTGCTCTGTAAGCGAGAGGATCCGGATTTTCGTCTTAGGTAGACTGTGCTTGGTTTCGTCAAGCGCTCCTGCTAAGCGACGGAGTTCCTGCTTGAGCTTTTGTGGTGCTTGTTTGAATTTTAGCATTATTTGCGTCCACCAGTTAAGCATTTTTTGGGCTGCTAATCTGTTTTTTGCCTTGGAGGAGTTAAGCAGGTTTTCCAGCTTGTATAACAGGTCAGGCGGGGCGGTAGAGAGTGCAAGCTCTGCTCGGTTCCACGAGCTTTCCACCAGTTTGGCTGCTGCTGTAGGGGTGGAAACCATAACATCTGCCGCAAGTTGGGCTAGTGGCACATCTTGGTCGTGGCCAATGGCGACTATGGTGGGGATCTGAGATGCGAAAATGGTCCTAACTACAGCTTCGTTGTTAAAAGCTTGCATGTCCTCTAGGCTTCCTCCCCCGCGCATGATTACAAGAACATCTACTCTGGGTTTTCCCCTCTCCTTTTGAGGAGAGGGATTAAGGGTGA
>CAYYEK010000038.1:0-10176 GCA_964470855.1 uncultured Candidatus Saccharibacteria bacterium | reverse complement strand
CTCGCAAGAGCTTCACCGAGGCAAGCCCGTCTCGCAAGAGCTTCACCGAGGCAAGCCCGTCTCGCAAGAGCTTCACCGAGGCAAGTGGCGGAAAAACTCATAATTCATAAGTCAAAAGTAATAACTTCAACTTCAAACTTTGAACTTTTTGAAAATTTGATATTTGAATTTGTTTAGAGTTTAGATATTAGTATTTAGAGCTTCTGTTGATTTCCTCTTTCAACTGTTAAATGTCAAATGTCAATGGTCCCCGCCATAGGCGGATTCGCCTTTGGCGGAAAATGTTCTCTGTATACTACTTTACAACTCTACTACTATTACTACTTCTACTACTATTACTACTTCTACTACTTCTACTGCTACTTGGGGCGGCTAAACCGCCCGCCCCTATTCTTCCAACACACCTTCTCCAGTGATGGGGGCTGATCTGCGATGTGCATGTTTGCGTACTACCTTTAAGCGGGCGAGGTTTCTGTCCAGTAGTGCCGATGTAGTAGCGTATTCGCGATCTGAAAGTTGCGTTTTTTCCAAAAGGTCTTTTGCTCTTTTCGCTGCCTCTTCCGCTCTCTGAATATCTATATCAGACAGCTTTTCCGCTGTATCCGCCAGGATTACTACTCGGCTAGATGGTAGTACTTGTACAAACCCTCCACCACAGTGCAAAATCTGTTCTTCCCCATTTACTCGGACCACGAGTTCATCGGGCACTAGTTCGCCGACAAAAGGCATGTGATGCGGGAGGATGGTAACTTGCCCTAAAGTAGTGGAGCATGTGATACTGTCCACTTGTTGATCGTATACTGTTTTTTCCGGTGTAACGAATTGGAAATGCAACTGCATAAAATTTGTTCAGGAAAGATTACTTGGTAACCTGTTCTATCCCACCTTTCATATAAAAAGATTGTTCTGGGAATTCGTCCATCTCGCCATTTAGAATTTTTGTAAAACCTTTCACCGTTTCTTCAAGTGGTACATACTCCCCTTTTGTCCCAGTAAATACTTCGGCTACTGTAAAAGGCTGAGACAGAAATCTTTGGATTTTTCTTGCCCTTGCAACTATGATCTTGTCTGCTTCTGGTAATTCTTCCACGCCTAAGATGGCAATGATGTCCTGAAGGTCCCTATATCTCTGCAAAGTTTTTTGTACACCTCTGGCAACTTCGTAGTGTTCTTTGCCAACCACCAGCGGGTCTAAGATAGTTGATGTGGAGTCTAAAGGATCTACTGCCGGGTAGATGCCCAGTTCAGACAATGCCCTGGATAAAACCACTGTAGAGTCAAGATGCGCGAAGGTAGTGGCAGGAGCAGGATCTGTTAAGTCATCAGCAGGCACATAGACTGC
This sequence comes from uncultured Candidatus Saccharibacteria bacterium, assembly GCA_964470855.1. Classification (GTDB taxonomy): domain Bacteria; phylum Patescibacteriota; class Doudnabacteria; order UBA920; family UBA920; genus CAYYEK01. The sequence continues at coordinate 8,834 of CAYYEK010000038.1, read as the reverse complement.
CTGAACAGAGGTGATGGATCCATGGTTTGTGGAGGTGATCCGCTCTTGTAGCTCTCCCATTTCGCTTGCCAGAGTAGGCTGGTATCCTACTGCGGATGAAATTCTTCCGAGTAAGGCCGAAACTTCGCTTCCGGCTTGGGTGAACCTGAAGATGTTATCTATGAACAACAACACATCTTGATTTTGTTCGTCGCGGAAGTATTCGGCCATAGACAGGGCTGACAGTGCTACGCGAGCCCTAGCTCCTGGAGGTTCATTCATTTGTCCAAATACCATCGCAAGTTTATCTAAAACTTTAGCCTCCTTCATTTCGTGATACAAGTCGTTTCCTTCTCTGGTGCGTTCTCCGACACCAGCAAACATAGATACTCCACCGTGAGCCTTGGCAATGTTATTGATAAGCTCTTGGATAACTACGGTTTTTCCTACACCTGCTCCCCCAAACAATCCCACCTTTCCACCTTTCAATATAGGGCAGATGAGGTCGATCACTTTAATTCCTGTTTCCAAGATTTCGCTTTTGGTTGCTTGGTCGGTTAACAGTGGCGCAGGCCGGTGGATCTCATAGCTTTTTCCAGTTCTCTCAAAAGTCTTCCCATCTATGGGTAATCCTAGCACATTGAACATACGGCCCAGGGTCTCTTTTCCTACTGGAACCGTTATGCCTTGCTGGCTGTCTTTAACTTTCATCCCTCTTTTTAGTCCGTCTGTTGAGGTCATGGCAACTGTGCGAACGATGCCATTTTTAAGTTGTTGTTGGACTTCTAGGACAACGGTTTCGGTGTCTGTTTTGTGCACTTCTAAGGCGTTATGGATCCGTGGAAGGTGTTCCGATTTAAAGCGGACATCTACTACTGGGCCGATGATCTGTGCAATAACTCCTTCGTTTGATGTCGTGGATGGTGGATTTTTTTGCATAAAAGTTAGGTATTTACGACGATCTTTGTTCCAATGAAACCTTACCCGCTGTGATCTCCGCGAGTTCGGTAGTAATCTTGCCTTGTCTTAATTGATTATAAGTTAAGGTTAGGTCGGCTATGATATCACCAGCGCTGTCAGTCGCGTTTTTCATCATAACCATCCTGGCGCTGTGTTCGCTGGCGTCACTCTCTAGAAGGCATTGGTACAGCTGACTTTCTATGATGCGAGGCAGCAAATGTTCTAAAACTTTAATTGGTGAAGGTTCAAATTGATATTCCACAACCGTTTGTGTCGGGTCGTGTTCTTCGGCGACTGGTCTTAAAAGCGGTAAGAGCTGGGTCAATTCTGATTTTTGAGAAATAGTAGAGACGAACTTGTTATAGACTACGGATACTTGTTTGTACTTTCCGGATGCGAACTGTTCAGTTATGGATTTTACTATAGGGTATATGACTTCGCTGGAAACTAGTGTATCTGGCTTTGCAAAGTCTGCGGTCAGGCTACGTTTAAGGCGGGTTATGACTTCGGAACCTTTTCTGCCAAATGTGATGTAGTCTATATTTTCACGTCCGTGAATTTTTTCTAAATCCAAAAGTAGTGGTATGAGGTTGGCATTAAAGCTGCCGACTAGTCCTCTATTTGTGGAGATAACTATCACGCATATTTTTTTTGCGTTTTTGGATGGTAAGATAAGCTTGGCTAGCCGTTGTCGGAGTTGTTCGTACTCGTCTTCATCTAAGGATAGTTCGCGTTCAGCGATTTCTTCTAGCTCAGCATGCTCGAAAGTATAAAGAGAGTCCAAAAGACCCCAGGCTAGATGGGCATAAGAGCGACTACCTAAGGTAGCAGCTTGACTCTTCCGCATCTTACTAGCTGAGACCATCTGCATCGCTCGAGTTATCTTGCGAGTCGATTTGACTGACTTTATGCGTCTGTTTAATTCTTGAGTGTTTGCCATGACTGTATAAAGCGTTTATGGGCTTTTCTGGTTATGAAAATTGAAAAGACGATAAAAGTTCTTTCAGCTCTTTTTCCGTAGCTTCAGCTAGTTCACCTGTTTCCGCTATGGTTTTGAGTACGTTTCTTCCACTAGTTTGTAGGTACTCTCTTAGTTTAGGTTCCCAGTCTTGTAACTTGCCTATGTCCACTGTATCCGCATAGCCGTTGATGGCAGCATAGAGCAGGCATACTTGCTGCTCCATCGGCACAGGCGAGTACTGGGGCTGCTTCATTATCTCTACTAGTCTTCGGCCCAGCTCCAAAGATTTTCTGGTGGTCTCGTCAAGGTCTGACCCGAACTGAGCAAAGCTTTCCAGTTCTCTGAATTGCGCAAGATTGAGCTTTAGCTTACCGGCTACTTTCTTCATAGCTTTAGTTTGGGCTGAAGATCCTACCCGGGATACAGAGATGCCTACGTTTAAGGCAGGACGGATGCCTTTGTAAAACAGATCGCTTTCTAGGAAGATTTGGCCGTCTGTGATAGAGATGACATTTGTAGGTATATAAGCAGAGATGTCACCTGCTTGCGTTTCAATGATAGGCAAGGCAGTTATGGATCCACCGCCGTAGTCTGGGTTAAGTTTTGCCGCTCTTTCCAAAAGCCGTGAGTGAAGGTAAAAGACATCGCCCGGATACGCTTCCCTCCCCGGTGGTCGTCTAAGCAAAAGCGAAACTTCTCGGTAAGCAGCCGCTTGTTTGGAAAGATCGTCATAGACTATGAGCACATCGCGTCCTTGGTCCATAAAGTACTCACCCATAGCGCAGCCCGCATATGGAGCCAGGAATTGTAAAGCTGCCGAGTCACTGGCAGACGCGGATACTACTATTGTGTAGTCCATCGCTCCTCGGGCTTCTAGTTCTGCTACAAGTTTAGCCACCTTGCTTTCTTTTTGACCTATGGCCACATAGATACAGATCATATCTTGTCCGGCTTGGTTGATGATGGTGTCTATGGCCAGGGCAGTTTTACCGGTTTGTCTGTCGCCGATGATGAGCTCTCGCTGACCGCGACCGATGGGGATAAGCGCGTCTATGGCTTTGATACCCGTTTGCACAGGCTTCTTGACCGATTGTCTGGTTATAACTCCGGGCGCTATCTTTTCCACTGGGTAGCGAGTGGAGGTGCGGATCTTTCCTTTTCCATCTTTGGCATCTCCAAGGGCAGATACTACCCTACCTAAAAGTTCTTCTCCGACAGGCACTGAAAGTATCTGGCCTGTACTCCTAACCAAGCTACCGACGCCTATGTGTTCAAATTGACCTAACATGATTGCTCCCAAGGAGATTTCTTCAAGGTTTAGGGCTACGCCAAGTGTTCCGTTTCCGAAATCTAGCATCTCCATACTGGCTGCATTCCTCAAGCCGGAAACCTTTGCGACACCGTCTCCTATTTCTAAAACGTTGCCGACTTCGTTCAAGGCCGGGTCGGTCTTGTATTGCAAGAGTTTGGCTTTGAGATCTTCTATGATTTTTTGCGCGTTGCTCATATGGTTATGTATAGATGCGAAAGATTTGCGGGTAAGTTTATTCTTGTAGAGTTTGTTCGATATTTGTCAGTTGAGTTTTAACAGAGGCGTCTACAAGCGAGTCGTCTACGCGGATTACCACCCCTCCCACCAGCTGGTCATCTACTAGGCTTCTCACTTGTAAGTTAGGGACGGCTTTGTTTAATTCGCGAATGATATTTTCGTTGCTTGCCGCGTTTGTTCCGAAGGTGACTGACGCGGTATGCTCTGCTGCTCGGCTTGCGAGTTCAATTTCTACTTCAGCGATTATACTTTCAAACAGGTCTAAATCGTTGTTAGCTTTCAAAACTTCGGTTAGGTTTGTTATGATCGTTTCGTGGTCTTCTGGCCTTGTTTCTTCCAAAGCCAAAACCAACGCTTGCGCATAGTCTTTCGAGGTCATTTTGAGTTGTCGTTAATGCTATTACTTATCTGTTCGATGGCATTTTGGGCCAAGGCTTGATGATGAGACTCTTTAAGCTCGCTTCCTAAGACTCTTTCTGCGACTTTGACCGCCAGCGTAGCTAGGTCCTTCTTGGCTTCGTCCATCAAGGCGTCCCGCTCTTTTTCTAACTGTTTAACTGTTTCGTCTTTTAGTCTTTGTTCTTCAGTCTTAGTTTTGGCCAAGATTTCGGCTCGTAAACTTTCGGCTTCTTGTTTTGCATTTGTTATGATTTGATTTGCTTGCAATCTGACCTCGTTTAGTTGTTCAGATTTCCAGCGATCAAACTCTTCTTTTTCCTTAATGATCTCTTCCGCGTCCTGCAGAGATTGCTCTATCTTGGTCGTTCTTTCTTCCAAGTGACTGCCGATAGGCTTAAACACCCAGCGCCAGAGTATGACGAATATCACGCCGAAGTTTACCAGTTGTGCCAGAAATAACTTCCAATCTACTCCTAAAGTACCCAAGGCGGAAGCTTTTTTCACTTCTTCAGCAACCGCAGCAGTCTCGGAAGCGCCGACAAAAGCCGGGAATGAAAGCAGTAGTATTGTGGCTAGTATGTATAACATATATTTTTTACATTACGCTTCTGCCGACAAAAGTTTGCCGGCAGCGGCCTAAGTAAAAGACAAAGAACTTTTACAGAATTATAAGGTAAATGTTACGACCAAAGCGTAAATAGCAATGGCTTCAGCAAAAGCCAGAGACAACAGCATGGGAACAAATACCTTGTCTGCTGCTTCCGGGTTGCGGCCGATAGCTTCCATAGCTTTTGAGGCGGTTTTTCCTATGGCCAACGCCGGGATCATACCACCTACGGCGATGGTAAAAGCTTTAGCAACGGAAACGATAGCTTCGCTATCCATAAATTTCCTTTCTTTTTGAGCGTAAAATCCTTTTTTGACTGGTAAAAATGTTGTTTTTTAAAGTCAAAGAATTTCAAGCTCTTAATTTACAACACAAGTCAGGGTGTAAACTTTCCCACCCAAACTTCTGGCGTAGATCACGCTGTAGCTTTTTGTTCTGTAGCTGCAAGTTCTGGACTCTCTGCTTCCCCGTGTTCCTCACCGTGTGATTCCGTAGTCGCGAGGTTGAGGTAGACCAAAGTCAGCATGGAAAAGACCGCTGCTTGAACTAATCCGACTAAAATTTCCAAAGCCATAAACGGCAAAGGGATGAAGAAACCAACTAATCCAGCTATGACCGTCAACAGGACTTCTCCTGCAAAGATATTGCCGTAAAGTCGCAAGGATAAAGACACCATCTTGGCTATCTCGGAGAAGATCTCAATGATGCCAACGAACATCTCTATGATGGCGACTAAAAGCGCAACCGGATTGAGATGTCTTATGGCTTTAAGGATGGGGTAAAATTTGAGGAACCTCCCCGTATAGCTCCAAAATCCTATGGCTATAGCTCCTAAGATATGCGAAGCTAAAACCGCTGTTATAGCCATAGCCAGGGTTGTGTTTAGATCGGTGTTGGCAGGTCTGAAAATGGGGATCAGTGCTTCATGCCCGTTGTGAATCCCCCAGATACCTATAGAACCTGTGCCGGGCAGTAATCCCATCCAGTTGGAGACCAAGATAAAAAGGAAAAATGCTCCGATGAGTGGTAAAAATTTTATGGATCGGTGGCGGTTACCGGTTACTCGGTCCATATAGTCCAGCATCAACTCCACTAGCCTTTCTAGGAAATTGAGCGCTCCTAGCGGTGCACCTCTTTTAGTTACTTTTCGAATCCAGAAAAATCTAACCAAAAATCCCAAAACTAAAAAAAGACCCATAGCCAGCCAAGTGTTGATGGTGGTGTTTGTTACAGGAAAACCGTAGAGTGAGAAAATCTCTTCTGCGGCTAGTGGTGGCAGGGCGGCGATCATAGTTTGAGCTTCTTTTTTAATCTGACTATATGCTTATAGATGCTCATTGAGGAGACAGCAAGTGCTAGGAAAATCGCAACTAGTACCGGCCAATCCTGGCCCCATTTTGCTTGGAGTTTGAGCCCAAGCCACAAAAAAAGCCCTAACGGGACTACGATAAGGACGAAAAATTCCATAGCCACCATATACAGTGACACTGCTCCGAACATCCCGTCGGTTTTTTTCTTTGAGGCGTGGTCTGAAGATTGGAATTCCAGCAGGCGCTTCTGTTCGGTCTTTATTTTCTCCAAATCCGGTTCATAGGGTTGCTGGTTTGGTAGGATTTCCATAGCATTACTTTACCAGACGTAGACCATCATTGTCAAAATTAGCATCGTGTGTTTGCGTGTTTCTTCAGATGGAGCAATTTGGGAATTTCTGGAAAAATTTACGATTGTCCCGCCTGCCGATTGCCTGGAGCCGAGACGGGGGGTCGAACCCCGGACCTGCGGTTTACGATACCGCTGCTCTACCAACTGAGCTATCTCGGCGCTAGATTATAAAGTTAATGCCTCAGTATTACCCTTGCGGCGTAAGCCCGACATAGCTTTCACAATGCTTGGCCTTAGCCAGCCGTAGCCTTGGCGATGTTTGGCCTTAGCCAGCCGTAGCCTTGGCGAAGGCTGGAGCGGATGATGGGAATCGCCAGGTCATCCGACCTGGTCCGCCTTTGGCGGAAACCCTGTTTTGAGCTTTGCTCGACCTCCGTACTAGAGGTGGAGCGAGATACGGGAATCGCCAGGTCATCCGATCTGGTCCGCCTTTGGCGGAAACCCGCTAACTTGACCCTTACATTATTTTCAATGTATTGCTGGAGCGGATGATGGGAATCGAACCCACGTCTCAACCTTGGGAAGGTCGCATACTGCCATTGTACGACACCCGCTTAAAAAGTTAATATGCGATATTTACCGCGTTATTATACCCAAACCTTGGGTTTTGCTCAATACTAGTCTATACGAGGAGGATTTATGTACCATCTAACCGTAGCGGTGTCTAGTGCTTGTTCAAGCCAAGGTTTATAGTTCTTTGGCCTCAAAACTACCTCTCGGATGTGATAGTACTCCCCTTCCGGAGCTTGTACTTTTTCCAAGACTTCCACTATATGTATTCCGTACCTAGTATAGACTAGTTGAGGCCTGTTTAACTCCATGGTTTTAACCTGCTCTGCGAATTCCGGGATTGCTTTGCTAAGATCTATTAATCCTGTGTCGCCAGCGTAGAACTTACTGTACTCATCAGACGAGTATTTCCTGGACGCCTCTAGCCAAGCTTCATCGTCTGTCAGGTTTGTTAACAACGTATTTGCCAGTCGGTGCATTTCTGGCTCTAAGTTTTCTTGCTTGTTGTACCATAAAGCCAAGTCCACCTCTGCTAGGTATGGGTAAACAATGGTGCGTCTGGCGTGAGTTTTACCTTTTTGCGCCTCGGTTTGCAAATACAGAGGATCGTTTGAAAAAACCACCTGCTCGGCTGCTTCGTAGTCTTTTTCCTGAATTTCAAATTTGCCCGCCGACAGCGCCTTAAGCTTGTAGAATTCTTCTATTTTTTGCCATGATGACACATCTAGTCCTCCCACTTGCTCTGCTTCCGACTTAACTTCAAAGGCAAATACTATTTTGCCCCCGGCTTGCCCTGCTGGTAACCCAAGTCTGGATGCTATGTTTAAAGCAGTACGACCTATGGGGGCAAGGTAGATCCACGCGGCAACCAAAAGCATAAAAGTTACAACACTAAACAGGAGGGATAGCATCCATACTAGTGTCTTGCTTCTTGTTTTTTTAGTTTCTTTGTTACTCATTGCTGTTTTTTATAAAAAAGTATTCCCACCAGAGCCGCAGATTGCTTTTTTCTTTAACTTGCGGGTTAGTTGTTTCGTCCTTTTGCGGGGCGATAAAAACCACAGCTTCCTCTCCGTCTTTTTTAAGGTTTAGCTGGGTACGAGCGATTTTTTCTTTTGCTGCTTCGGTTGAAAAAAGTTCCAAAGATTTTTCTAGGTCTCGGTTTTGCGCCTCTACTTTGGCTGCTTCTTTACGCAATTCACTTATCTGCTGCTCTAATTTTTGCTGATCCTTCCACTGGTACCATTTGTTGTATGCCAACAAACAAGCTAGTAGTACCAGCCCGACTCCAAGTGCTTTTTTAAAGATAGGGTTTATCGGCTTTTTTTTGGTCAACATATCAGGTCATTTGTTACCAGGCAAAATACCCTTTTGGCTTAAGTTGAGAGTATTTGCGCCGAGTTTCGTTCCGGTTTGTTCGTGCAGGCGCAAGAGGTACTCTTTTATCATGCCAGGATTTTTTACATTTTTAACTACTATGGGCTCCATTTTACCCACAACTTGTAGCTCAACATCACCATAGTTCATAAGCACAGACCATGGTCCAGTGGATTTGAAGGAGATGTTTAAAATTCTGTCCAGGGCAGTTTCACTTACTTGCTGGTGGAAGATGGTCCGGTATGATGACTTTATAAATCGCTGCGTGGTAACTCTATAGATGTCTAGGTACCACAAAACCAAACTGTGCGCGTAGTATACAGCTAGTAAGATAGCTAGGATAGAATATACAGTACCAAATAGGTCCCATAGATCAAACCGCCAAACATACCAACCTGCGGCCAAAAGGACTGCTCCGACTTTAACTAGGGGCCAAAAAAGAACGGCGGGCGATTGGCGAAACTTGCCCACTTCTTCTTCGTCTGGCTTGAGTACAAATGCGCGCATTGGCTTACTGCAAAATAGACGGGCCAAGAGTCAAAACCAGCATGGCTATAACCATTATAACCGCAAATATAGTAAATGCTTTTTGTATGTGTTCTCTTTTCCTAAACATATGGATATTATAGCACCTCAAAAAGGGGCGTTTAACATTTAACAATTTCCGCCAAAGGCGGACCCCGCTCGAGGCGGGGGACATTTAACCTTTGACCATTTCCGCCTTGAGCGGAAATCCTTAATCCCTAATCTTTAACTAGACAAAGAACCTCAACAAAAGCTCTAAATACTAATATCTAAACTCTAAACAAATCCAAATATCAAATTTTCAA
>CAYYEK010000037.1:0-10559 GCA_964470855.1 uncultured Candidatus Saccharibacteria bacterium | reverse complement strand
CTGCAAAATGTCGCAGGCCAGGGTAGGGCAGGGGAGGTTAAAATCGTAAACGACGGTTATGCGACCAATTTTTTGTTCCAAAAAGGATTGGCAAAACCGGTGTCTGCGCAATTGAAGCAGCGCTTAGTAAACGAGGCTAAGCAGCAGAAACAAAAACAGACTACCCAAGAGCTGCGCGAACAAAAGATTTTACAGACAATGAATGGTAAAACTGTGACGGTGTATGCAAAAGCAGGGCCCAGTGGCCATCTGTTCGGAGGGGTCCATCAAAAGGAAGTAGTGCCAGCTTTAGAGGCAGCCTTTAAGATAAAAGCTGATCGCATAATTATCCATTTTAGAGAGCAGATAAAAAGCCTTGGTGAATACCAGCTGGAAGCATCTTTTCCCGCCAATCCAGCAAGGGCGAATTTTCGCCTGAGGGTTGAGGCTGCATCGTAAAAATAACTGGTATATATACGCGTAAGCCCTAAATATAAACGCCGCCTAAAATTTTTAGGCGGTGTTTGTTGCAGTAGACAAAGTCTGGATTAGGCGGCTAGTGGTTCTACATGGACTATCCGAGTTTTTCTTAAATTTCCATGGAACTTAGCCATAAGTTTGTGTTGAAACTTTACTGTGCCTGTAGTTTTCGCATACAGAGTGGAGTCTGCCCCCTTGGCAACATTTGCTCCTGGGTGGAATTTGGTACCTTTTTGGCGGATAATGATTTCGCCCTTTTTCACTTTTTGACCGCCGTAGATTTTAACGCCTAAGCGTTTGGAGACAGAATCGCGACCTAGGGCTGTACTGCCTCCGGCTTTTTTGTGCGCCATATGTGAGCTGTTTTAGGATTATCAGGCTTGGCGCTGTAATATTCTCAAGATGAGCAAATAGCGCAGCCATTTGTTAATTACATTTTTTCAAATACCGCCACTTCTCGGGCTACCAGCTGATCTTTACGGTCATATATGATAGTACCCCTTTGCGTGACTTGCAAAAACTCCTTGCTTTTAAGCAGAGTTTCTGGGATTATCTGCACTAAATTGTAACCTAACTCTAGTATAAAGTCAAGGTTGGGGATAGGGGAGTAGCGCTGCCTACCTAGCTGGTAAGCTGGTAAGGTTAAAACGGTTTTTGAGTGTTTTTCTAGAAATGCGCTGAAGCTCTTAAAGGTTTGGTGGTATAAATCAGCAAGGTTTTCAAAGTTATGATTTTGTTCACTTTTAGTAGGAGGGGAGGTGTATACAGGCCCGAGGGAGCCTTCGCTGATAATCGCGCTAACCTTTGGGGAAAAGCGCTGTGCCAAGATTTTTTGGACGAACTCATGGCTTTTAGTGGCATCGGTTACGCCTGATGTAAATCTTACTTTAGGGATTTTGTAACGATTGGCTAGCCATAGGAGATTTTTATCTAGACCTTGTATTGCTTTTGGGTCTATGTCACTACCGACTGCCTGACAGCCGAAAAGCAATGCCTCTTGCATAATTGTACCCAAGCCACAAAACGGATCGTATATAGTATCTCCAGGCTTGACTCCCGATAGGTTGATCATCATCTGGGCGAGTTTGGGGGGCATCATCCCTCGATGGAGGTCTCGTACCGGACGGGAATAGTCTCTTCGACCATAGTCTTCAAAGTCCTGGATGCTTAAGGTTTTCCCGATCATAACTATGGTAGGCGAGCAGAGAAAGTTTAAGTCAAGGCCGGTTTCTGGTAAGCGGTTGTGTTTTAAGGTGACCGAAGACAAACTTTGTGATCCGGTGTCTGGAAGTAAAAAGCGAGATTTGGTGCCCCCTGTTTTTAACAAAGATTTTAAATGCATGCCCATTCTGTGTGCTTGGTTATCTAGTTTTGTTCGTTCATCAAGTGAGTATGCGCTTACTCCTACCATTACTTTTCCGGCCGTCAGCTTTGGAAAGTAGGAGTATAGCTTTGTGCTCGTAATGTAATTTTTTAGGGCAAAATCTGGAAAATCATTACTTTTCTTTTTTACAGAATCGATAATTTGGATTATCTTTATAGTACCACCTAAGATATGCTGTAAGGCTGCTACTTGAGTAGGTGAGGCCTCTAAACTAAAAACTGCGGCCTCTGGTGAAAGAGACAATAAGGAAAACTGCCAGTCGTTGCTGGAAAAGTATGACAGGATCTCCGCTAGGGATAAGGTGTAAACTCTACCCAATATAAACGCGTATGTGGACATATGAAGATATAAAAAAGAAAGTGATAGACCACAAGCAGCAGCTTGCTCAAGCCGGGATAGTTGTCTTGGCTTTTTGTGTAGGGTTTGGGGCTGGTAATTTTAACCAAGCTAGACTTCTCAATAGATCTACGCAAGCCAATTATAGCAAATCAAGCACCCAAACCACAGGGCAGGTCAATACTGCTGCCACACAGGATGATCAGGCAAAAAAGAGCCAGGAAGAAAAAACTACACAGCCTAGCCCTGTTGCGGAGCAGGCTCAGGTAAAATCTGCTGCTACCGCAGAGTGTCTTATAAAGGGCAACATCTCTTCTAGCAAGCAAAAAATTTATCATATCAAAGGTGGGATGTTTTACGAAAGGGTGAAGGAAGAGATGTGTTTTTCAACAGAGGAGGAGGCTGTTAAGGCAGGCTTTAGAAAGTCGGAAAAGTAATAAATACCCAGTCGGTCGTATATGATAAAAAGTAGTTATACCTTAATAATAGGGTAGTGAGTCCCATGCGATGAAGTGGACTTAAAAGGATCGGGACTTAGAAGTAGTAACAATGGGCAGCTGTACAGTGGGAAGTAAAAACGTAGATAAAAATATAAAATCCAAGGAAAACCTTGGATTTATAAATGGGATAAAAGTGGTAAATAATTATGGGGAATTTGGGTATTACAGTGTCGCACAATGTATCTTATGCGACGTTATGTTTGAAGTAGTTAGGTAAACGGAGCGTTTTTAACTGTTTTATGGCGCTGTAGATCTTTTAGCGTAAACATAGTCGTCGCTAGAATTTATTCATTCTATCAAATAACAAGATTCCGCCCTCACCGGTCTTCTCTTTTCTGTTTCTTATACAAAGCTCCCTTACTATCCCTAATACTACTATTCATATACAGGATAAGAACCGTAACCATTTCAGGGTAGATTGATTTCGTGGTTATTTATTATGTTTTAGCTTCCTGATTATAAGCTGTATCCGCGCCGTTTTGACACACGTCAGCTTACGAATCACATTTTATGTTTATTTACTGTCTAAGGTGTCAATATACAAAATAAAAACACCCGTAGATAATTAAAAGTTATAAGACAATGCTAGCTACCTGATTTACCACAGTATGAGCCTAAGCTGATATGTACGTGATACGTTTGTTTGGCATCAGATCCTGGGTTTACGACCAAGCCCTTAGATCTTGCGTATTCCATGATTTTCTTGCCTTCTGAAGTAAATGTGTCATTACCAAAATCAATCGCGCAACCAGAATAATGCAAAGAGTTATCTGAATGTTTACCTACTCCGATAACGCTAGAAATTCTAGCTCCCGGTACTGAAGCACAAATATCTTTTACGATATTGTAGAGAGCTGATGTTAGCTTGGGGATTTCATTTTTTTGCTTGGCAGAATCAAACGAGCACTTCAACTCTTGCCAGGTTTGATTAGCTCCTGGTTTAGATCCGTCTCCGCCGCTATATGACCCGAGGCATCTTTCCCCACATTTCCCCCCTCCAGCACCTCCGCTTCCTGATCCCCCGTCCCCCGGAAGTTCAGCGTCAAATTTGGATGGATCATAAGTGTACCAGTCAGATTTACCCATGGTTCCCAGAGAAATATTTCTAACTTGGAGTATTTGTGGGTTTATTTGCTGAAGGACCAAGTAGCCCACTATGAGTATAGCTAAACCTATAAGTGAGGTATTAACAAAGCCTTTGGCGGTGCCGACTCTTTTTTCGTTTCCCCCGGAAAAGATGTAAAGATAGCCAGCCAGGATGATCATAAAAACTGCCGCTACCGTGGACGCTACAAGCCCTATCCTGTACAGACGATTAACGCAGTTAAAAACGTCATTCTGGCTATTCTCTGCGTTGCTTGGAACGCATGGAAGCTCTACGGCATATGCGTAATCAGGTGTGGCTAGGAAAACTAAAAAAAACAGAGCAGCAACTATGAATCCTACAAACCATGTTCTAGTTTTTGTCATGAGACTGAGCGTTAAATATTTTATCTGGGGTAAGGCGGGCAAAAGCTTGGGGCAAAATCCAGACCTGCAAACCTGGGATCGTCAGAGTACAGTACGCCAATTTTCACTTTGAGCTTACAAAGATTACTCTCGTTGATTTTCAATAAGGTTAATAGTCTGCTTTCAGCTTCCAGTTGGTATTTGTCTAAGGGGTGGCCTTGGACTATGATGTTGAACTGGTTGTCTTCCGGAAAAACTGTGATGGTAAAATTGTCATTTTGTTCTAGTACGACTTCGTATTGATTGATATTTTTAGCGATGGAGTAGTAGTCTTGTACTCTAACCGTACCACTGCTGGTTTGGATATCCATATACGGATAATCCGGGGTCTTGCTTAAGTCTATGGATGCGTCTGGGCCATTGTAAGCTCCCGGGGTTTGTTCGCCTGGAGGTGTCTCTTGTCCGCTAAACAGGTAAAGGGCCGCAAAAGCGACTAGTGTGACAGTTAAGAAAATGATGATGGCTATTTTTTTCATATGTTGATGTGTAATTTAAGCAGCGCTAAAGTGTTTAGTTTTACCTTGTGAAATTGCACTTTCTGTTTGCTCCCCACTGTCCCCAGCGTTTTCCATTTTGTGAGATCTCACAAGCTTTTTTGATATTGATCTCCGGGTCTTGGGCTAACTCAACGCATTTTTTATAAAGCGCTTGCGAGTTGGCATCACTTTTGACGTAACAACTTCTTTTTGTGTAGTCTTTTATATCAGCATCAGCCTTTGTAAAAGGCTTGTTAAAAGCGTCTGGACAGTTAATCCTTTGGCCACTTTTGTCTATAAGATAGTTAGCAGATATGTTTATTTGGAATAAGCCTATAGATACAGAGTTGTTATCCTTACAAATGTCGCTACCACTTTTAATCGTTGTGCTACCTTTGCTTTCTATATTGGCTATACTTGAAGCTTTTTTTGCATTGCCTCCAAAGCAGGTGTTATATAGATTGTCTTCCGAGCCTGCCCCACTGGTTAGCGGAGTACATGTACCAGACCCGGAGCCCTTATCTCCACCACCACCAGTTCCTGGGGAGCCGGGAGTGCCTCCTCCGCCTGAAGTGTCGCCTTGTCCGCTACCTGGTTTGTAGCCATACCGGTTGCCATTTCTTAACTCATCTGACCAGGCAGTGTAGCCCAGTTGGCCAAAAGAGACATTTTTCACTTCCAGGATAGAGGGGTTTATTTGCTGAAGGACTAAGTAGCCGACAATGAGTACCGCAAGACCTAAAAGCGATGTACTGACAAAGCTTTTGGCTGTCCCCACCCGACTGCTGCTCCCACCGGAAAAGATGTAAAGATAGCCAGCTAAGATGATCATAAAAACTGCTGCGACCGTGGATGCTACAAGTCCTATCCTGTACAGACGATTAACGCAGTTAAAAACGTCATTTTGGTAAGCGTTGCCGGCATTTGGATCACTGGGTACGCAAGGCAACTCAACGGCCATTGCTTGAGGCGCAAAAATCACAAACATGACCACACATGCTGCCAGGAAAAAAAAGAATTGGGTATGGATTTTATTTTTCATTTTTATAGTATATGGACTACCTTAAGAATTTGGCTGGGTCGTAGGTGTATCCGTATGGTACGGAATAGCTCCCGTAGGTTTTGGAGTATTTACCTTCCGCGATGCCGAATTTTTCACAATCAAAAATCGTAAAATGCAGGTGGTATCCCCTACTGTTGCCGTAGAGTAGTCTGGTGGTGTTCCCTGTGTTTCCTTCGTAGCCGATCAGGTCACCTTGTTTGACTGTTTGTCCTGGCTTCACTTTGTATGATTGCATGTGGGCGTAAAGCGTTACAATGCAGCGGTTGCCATCATCTGTTGCCAGGTTGTGTTTGACCGTGCACCAGTTGCCGTATGATGCGTTGCTGGAGTCACATCCATTGACCACTCCCCCAGCAGCCGCGTAGATAGGCTGTCCAGCTGGAGCAGCTATGTCCCAGCCATTATGGAAAGAGTAACCTAGTGCTCGAAAACCTGTATTGCCATACTTTTGAGTGATGATTCCTTTCATAGGCAAAGCTAATGCGCCACTCTGTAGCTCCAGGCTTCTGTCGCCAAGTTGTTTACGCACTTCTGCGTCAAGGTCGTCTATCTCGCTTTGGAGTTGTTCGCTAGCGCTTTTGTTTTGAGAAAGGAGGTTTTGGTAGTTTCTTTCTACTCCCCTAGTTTGGTCCAGTAAGCTTTGCTTAGCCCTTTTTTGAGAGCTTAAACTGTCTTGAGTGATCCGGAGTTGTTCTGCTAATTCTTCCAGTTTGGCTAGCGTTGCCTTCAGGTCAGTTTGTTGTTGTTCTAGTTTGGCCTTGACTTGTTTGATGTTCTGTACGATCTGAAAAATTTTGTTTTGTACTTGGCTCGTGTATTGTAGCTCGTCGTAAAAGTTTGAAAATTTGTCGGTGCCCAAGGCGACCTGGATAAAAGAATTACCTCCTTTTTCATAGACTTCTAAAATGAGCCTAGAGAGAACCATCTGGTTTTCCTCTATCTCTTCCCTTCTCCTGTCAATCTGCTTTTGCAGTTCTTCGATTTGCAGGCTGGTGTCTTGGATCTGGGTTTCTTTGGCTTGAATTTGTAACTCTGTCGCCTGGATTTGGGAATTGTAGATGAGAACCTCGTTTTTTAAACTAGCTGCCTTTTTTTGAGTATCGGCTATCTGGGTTTGCAAACCGCTGATGCGTTTGTTTATCTCATCCAGCTTTTCCTGTAACTGATTGCGTTTAAACCCTAGTTCTGCTACATCTGCGGAGTCAGCACTTTGAAAACGCGCCATTAAAATTATGGAGCTAAAAAGACCGACAATAACTAAAATTCCCAGTTTGATTGTTCTTGACTGCACGCAACAATTATATCACAAAAGAGGATTTTTGTGTGCCCTAGTATATGGGCTGAAGATCTCCGAAGCTGTAAGCCTTTAAAAATCATTTTGTTATAGCAACTGTATGGACTGCTCTATCCTTAACAAAACAACTTCTTTGCCAAGTCCTTTTTCAAGGACATATAGCAGCTCAAAAGGGCCGGGGCTCGCGTCTAGTCCGGTTAAGCTATAACGCAAGGGCCAGAGTAAATCCCCTTTACCAAGAGCGTTGTCAGTAATGTATTTTTCTACCAGAGTTTGATAATCAGCTGGCTTGTTGAACTTTTCAGTGTCAATGCTTTGCCAAAATTTGTGGAAATCATCTAGGTATTTCTTTGTTTGCTCTTTTGTTGATTTTTTCCACACCACTTTTTCTGGGTCTAGTGTGGGAGTTTGAAAGTAGAATTCTGTCCGATCGTCTATGTCTGAAAGTACTTTTAACCTTTCTTTTTCTATATCAACTATCATTTTAAGGTAATCGTCAGCGTCTAGTTTAAGGCTGACTTTTGGATTGAGCGCGCTAGACCAGTATGGCTTCAAAAGGTCTAGGAGCTCGTCGCTACTTTTCTGTCTGATGTAGTGCCCGTTAAACCAAATAAGTTTATTGAGATCAAAGACCGCGCCTGATTTGTTGACCTTGGCAAGATCAAAGTCGCTTATGAGTTCTTCAAGGCTATATAACTCTTTTTCAGTTTTCGGGTTCCAGCCCAGAAAAGCTAAAAAGTTTATAAGTGCTTCCGGCAGATAGCCTTTCCTAAGGTAACTTTCTGCTGATACATCACCCTGTCTCTTGCTCAATTTTGACCTGTCAGGATTGAGAATGAGTGGAGCATGTGCGAATTGGGGAGGCGTCCAACCAAAAGCCTGGTATAGCAAAAGATGTTTTGGTGTAGAGGGTAGCCATTCGTCGGTACGAATCACGTGCGTGATTTGCATTAGGTGGTCGTCTACTACCACTGCTAAGTGGTATGTTGGAAAACCATCTGCTTTGAGTATGATTTGATCGTCTAAAAGTTGGTTTTCGTATTTTATGTCCCCATAAATTAAATCTTGGACAACTGTTTCGCCCGACAATGGAATCATCATACGGACTACAGGTTTTCTACCTTCCTGTAGACACTCGGCTAGTAGTCTTTCTCTATTTTCTTCTGTCAGATTACGACACCTCTGGTCGTACATGGGTGGTTTTTTTAAGGCTGTCTGTTCTTTTCGCAGTTCCTCTAGTCTTTCCGTGGAGCAGTAACAGTAGTACGCTACATTTTTTTCTAATAACTCTTGAGTATATTTTTGATAAATACCCAACCTTTGGGATTGTAGGTATGGTCCAAACTCACCTTTTTCTTGGAGTTTATTTTTTTCGTCTAAATAATAGCCTTCGTCTGGCTGGATTCCGAGTTGTTTCATTACCAATAATAAACTATCCAAGGCACCTTCCACATAACGGGCCTGGTCGGTGTCTTCTACTCGAAGTATAAAAACACCATTTTTATGTTTTGCAGCAAGGTAGGCAAAAAGCGCGGTACGAATGTTGCCTATGTGGACGTAGCCTGTTGGGCTGGGGGCAAAGCGGGTTCGTATAGTATTTTCCATATATAGTAGAATCTATCCGAAAAATAATTTTACTCCTATCCGTCATCCTGAACTTGATTCAGGATCCATTAAATAAGCCAAATTCTGGATTCCCCGCCAGTGTCGGGCAGGCAAATCCCTCCTACGCTAAAGCTTCGGCGGACAAGCTAGTTTGGAATGACAGAATAGTATTTTTCGGATAGGTTATAGTATTATGCCGACTTTGGCTTTTCTTGTAAATCTATATGACTGTCTTGGTACTGGCGGTATTTATAGCGGAGAAGGGTGAAAATAAGACCTGTTGTGCCGAAAAAGATGCGTTCCCACCTTGATGGTTGGGTGAAAAAACGGTATAGCCACTCAAGTCCATGGTCGCGGAAAAAATCCGGAGCTTCGGGTTTGACTCCTGCTATGTAGTCAAAAGTTCCACCAAGTCCGATTCCAAGCAAAACTTTAGGCATACGATCCCAGTTTTGTGAAAGCCATTGTTCCTGCCGAAGTGGCCCGAATGCAACTAGGACGGCCTGAGCGTTAGAAGCGTTGATTTGCGCGAGCACCTCTTCTGTTTCAGCTGGGGTCTTGTTGGAGGTTCCTACGATTTTTAGTCTCGGCATTTTTAATTCCAATTTTTGTTTAACAATCGCTGGGGTTTGGTCGAAGCCGCCGACTAAATAGATGCTTATGTTTAAGTCTTGACATAGCGAGGCCAATTCCCAGATAAAGGTTGACCCAGAAATTCTACTAGGAATGTTTTTGTATAAAAATGCTTTGTATGTCAGTGTAGCCAGTGATACCCATAAGGCTTGGAGAGGAAGAGCAATGTAGGCCAGTAGTTTGTTTTCAGGGAGTTTGAGGCGCAGAAAAGATTCCGCCCACAGGATCCCTATGCCGTCAGGCAAACTGACATCCGCGGAGTTTAAAAGCTCCATGACCTCTGTGTTTTCCAAGGCGGCATGTAAAAATTCCGAGTATGGAGTAAAAATTTTAGTCCGAGTCCCCGATTTTAATCTTTCGCGGAGCAGGATTAAAAGATCGGTTTTGGTTTCTGCGGTGATGTTCAGTCCCGCAACTTTTACGGATTTCATAAAGCGAGGGGGTTGGTCTATTTATTTATACAAGAGTTGAACTCTTGCACGCTGGTGTTGTAATTTGCAACATCTACCTTGATCTGCTCAACGAGCTGATTGTAGCTTGCGACCTTTTGATTGTAGAGAGGTACTTGCTCGTTATAGGTTTCTATCTGTCCTGCTTGTTTTGCAGCTTCCATAGAATTGAGCAGGTTCTGCAGCTCTGTCTCTAGCCTCGATGCTTCCTTTTGGTCTGAAACTATCTTCGCTTTTAAACTTTCGTTTATACTGGGACAGGCAGAGAGCGGTTTACCAAACTCTTGGACAGCGACCCAAGCTTTCCTGCCAAACAACATTTCTTGGCTGACTGCCACGCCTATCTCTTGGTATCTTGGGTTGAGGATGTTTTCCCGGTGACCCGGGCTGTCCATCCATCCTTGGACTAGATCCGCACTGCTTTCAAAATCACCTTCTGCCAGGTTTTCTCCGACTACCACAAACGCATACCCGGCTGCTTCTGCAAG
The DNA here is from genome assembly GCA_964470855.1 of uncultured Candidatus Saccharibacteria bacterium. Lineage (GTDB taxonomy): Bacteria > Patescibacteriota > Doudnabacteria > UBA920 > UBA920 > CAYYEK01. The sequence goes on along the minus strand of CAYYEK010000037.1, from coordinate 363 downwards.
ATCCGACGGTCCTTTACCGTCAGGTGAGACATGCTCAAAGTACTGTTTATCCACCATATCTCGGATCTTGGCAGCAGCAGCTCGTTCTAGGCGGGAGTTGGGTGTGAGCGGGGCTAGTCCCTGCTTAGTGCGTTCTGAGTTTGTAAGCGTGGTCACCTCTAAGGCGGAGAGTGGTTTGGAAAGGATGTTATTGAGTCCGGTGCGCTTACTTAAGGGTTTTGGTAAAAGTTCTACTCCTGGTTTGGTCTTTGTCTCTAGGCTGGAAGACCAGTTTGATGGGCTGTATCCGATGTCTATAGTCCCCTGCTCAAGCTGGGTAAAAAAGATAAACCCTGTGGCTGCGATTGCAGACAGTAAAAATAT
>CAYYEK010000036.1:0-10628 GCA_964470855.1 uncultured Candidatus Saccharibacteria bacterium | reverse complement strand
ATACTCCCCAGTGTAGCTGGATTTTACTTTCACCACATCTTCAGGGGTGCCACTTGCCACTACTTCCCCACCTCTGTCCCCGCCTTCTGGCCCTAAGTCCACTATCCAGTCTGCGGTTTTGATCATATCTAAGTTATGCTCTATGACTACTACGGTATTGCCTTTTTCTACGAGCCTATTCAGCACATAGATCAACCTTTTCACATCTGCAAAATGCAAACCTGTAGTCGGCTCGTCTAAGATATACAAAGTCTTGCCAGTGCTAGTCCTAGATAATTCAGCGGCCAATTTTATGCGCTGGGCTTCCCCGCCCGAAAGAGTGGTGGCGTTCTGCCCTAAATGCATATACCCCAAACCCACCTCGGACAAAGTCTCCAACTTGCGCCGAACTGCCGGGATATGGGTGAAAAACCCAGCCGCTTCATCCACGGTCATCTCTAACACATCGGCAATGCTTTTTCCGTTATAGTGTACTTCTAAAGCTTCCCGGTTGTAGCGTTTGCCTTTACACTCCTCGCAAGTTACATACACATCTGGCAAAAAATTCATCTCCACTTTTATCACCCCATCACCAGCGCATCTTTCACACCGTCCACCTTTGACATTGAAACTGAACCGCCCGGCCTTATACCCCTTCATCCGGGCTTCACGAGTCTCAGCAAATATATCGCGGATGGGCGTGAACAAACCTGTGTAAGTCGCCGGGTTACTACGCGGAGTCCTGCCGATAGGACTCTGATCAATGTTGATAAACTTGTCTATGTGCTGCAAACCCAAGATCTGTTTATGCTTACCCGGCTCGTCTTGGGTATCGTAAAAATACTTACCCAGATATTTGACCAATATCTCATTTAACAAAGTTGACTTGCCACTACCCGACATCCCGGTGATACAAACCAGTTTACCCAAAGGAAGGTCGACATTGATATTTTTCAAGTTAAATTCCGAAGCGCCGATGATAGAAATCTTTTTGCCGTTGCCGGGTCTCCGCCTTTTCGGCACTTCTATTTTTTCTTTTCCGGACAAAAACTTGCCGGTTAGCGAGTTTTGGGAAGCTTTAATCTGCTCCGGTGTTCCCTCCGCAACCAACTCACCCCCATGTTTGCCCGCGCCAGGACCTATGTCTACTATCCAATCCGACTGCAGCATAGTTTCTTCGTCGTGTTCTACCACGATTACGGTATTGCCCAGGTCACGCAGGTGCTGCAAAGTTTTAAGCAACCGGCCGTTGTCTCGTTGGTGCAAACCTATAGAAGGTTCGTCTAAGATGTACAGCACACCAGTCAAACCACTGCCGATCTGGGTGGCCAAACGGATGCGCTGGGCTTCCCCACCGGACAAAGTATCCGCTGCCCGATCCAATGCCAGATACGACAAACCCACGTCTAGCAAAAACTTTAGCCGGGCGGAGATCTCTTTTAGGATCAGCTTGGCTATCAACATCTCTTTTTCCCCCAGCTGCTTAGGCAGGTTTTCAAAAAAGACAGCGGCCTGCTCAATGCTCATAGCAGACACCTCCACTATCCTCAAGCTACCCACCTTGACCGCCAAGACTTCACTTCGCAAACGTAGCCCCTTGCAGGTCGGACACCGCCTGATCCGCATATAATTTGCTATCTCGCTGCGCATAAAATCCGACTCGGTTTCCATGTAACGACGCTCTAAGTTGTTGACTACACCTTCAAAAGTCGCGTCATAAAATCCCCTACCATACTCAGACGGCATACGCACCGGCTCTTTCGTGCCAAATAAAACCAGTTGCAGATACTTGTCGGGCAAGTCCTTGACAGGAGTAGAAAGTGAAAACCCATACTTTGCTGCCAGACTTTCTAAAACTCTAAAGTACCAACTTTGCCGGCCAGCTGATTTACTCCAAGGCCTTACAGCACCCTCTGCTAAGGACAGCTTTTTGTTAGGAATCACCAAGTCGGGCTCCACCACCAGCTTGTTACCCAAACCCTTACACTCCGGGCATGCTCCGTGAGGACTGTTAAAAGAAAAATTCCGCGGGTCAAGTTCGGACAGTTGCACATGACCTTGTGGACAGGCCAATTTCTGAGACAATAAAAGTTCGCGGTAGTCACTGGCCTGTCCTGCAGGGCTTTTTTCTTTACCTAAAAGACCTGCCTTACCAGAAGCAGAGTACAAAACTAACACCAACCCATCCCCAAGGTCAGCCGCCTTTTCTAAACCTTCAGCTATCCTGCCTCGGTTATCCTGGGAAACCTCCACGCGGTCCACCACTACTTCTATAGAGTGTTTCTTTTGTTTGTCTAGCACTTGCTCAAGCGCAACCGGGATCTCAACTACTTCCCCATCCAAGCGGACCCGGGCAAACCCGGCCTTGCGCACATTTTCCATCACCAGCCGGTGCTCGCCTTTCTGGTCGCGGATCAAGGGGGCTAATAGTAGCACCTGCGTACCTTTGGCAAGCGACATCACCTGCTCCGTCATGGACAACAATGTCTGTGCTGCAATGAGCTCCCCGCAAACCGGACAGTGTGGTACACCTACCCTAGCCCACAAAAGCCGCATATAGTCATATATTTCAGTAACCGTACCCACAGTAGACCGAGGGTTGTGTGATGCGGATTTTTGGTCTATAGATATAGCCGGCGACAAACCTTCTATAGTATCTACATCCGGCTTGTCCATGAGGCCTATAAACTGCCGTGCGTAGGCGGACAGACTTTCCACATATCGACGCTGACCTTCTGCGTAAATGGTGTCAAAGGCCAAACTGGACTTGCCACTACCAGACAAGCCGGTTATGACTACCAGCTTGTGCCGCGGGATATCTAGGTTGATGTTTTTCAGATTGTGCTGCCGCGCCCCACGGATCAGTATGTGCGTATTTGGATTTTTTGAGTCTTTTGCCATTAAATTGAGGTAAATGTTTTAACCGCAACGTTGCATTTCGTTTACAATAATGGGGTTCAATCTAGCATAAAAAATAGATTTTATCAATCCTCACAGCTTCGCTATACTATCTGCGTATATGCAAAGTGTAAACCTACAATCCCAAATCAAACATTTCCCCAAAAAACCCGGATGCTATCTATTTAAAGATTCTGCTGGTACAGTGCTTTATGTCGGCAAAGCCAAAAACATCAAAGCCCGCACCTCCCAGTACTTTGGTCTAGACAAACGCCCTCAACTTCCCTTTCTGATCAAAGAAGCTGCAAGCATAGACTATATAGTGTCGGCAAATGAACTGGAAAGTTTGTACTTGGAAAACAATCTCATAAAAAAATACCAACCCAGGTACAACATTAAACTTAAAGACGATAAAAATTACGCGTACATAGCCATAAACTATCAAACCCCCATCTCGCAAATCGGTTATGTGCGAAGTGTAGCCGGTTCAGCAAGCCAAAACTTCACCAACCTCACCGCCTCTTGGAGCACTTCACCTACAAATAAAGTCAAAGGTAAATTGTCACATGTCAAAAGTTCTTACTACGGCCCTTACTCTTCAATAAAAAAAGTGAAAGTTATCCTAGAGACTACTAGGCGCATCTTCCCCTACTGTGGAAATAGCCAACTTTCTAACCGACCATGTTTTTACTACCACCTCCACCGTTGCCCCGGGGTATGTGTAGGCAAGATCACTTTAGACGAATACCAAAGCACCATCCGCAAAATCCAGCTCTTTTTATCTGGCCAGTTTCAAACAGTTAAAAAAGAACTGGCCAAACAGATGAAGCAGTCAGCGGATAAAAAGCGGTTTGAGCAAGCAGCTCGCTTACGCGACCAACTGCGCGCTTTGGAAAGCTTGGAACAAAAACAGTCCGTGCAATTTACCAAGCCTTTCAGTTATGACTTTGTAGCCACCGCTACATCTGGCTTTGTCTTTGCTGTCAACCTGCTTAAAGTCAGAGATGGCAAACTGATCGACCAAGAAACATTTTTCTACCAGTCGGTAGCGCCTGCCCAACCAACCAACCCGGCAAGCAAACAAACCACCTCACCCACAAAACGTAACCATGCAGCAAACTCAGCCGTTAGTATAAATCACGGCCGTGATTTATACGAACAGATGTTAATTACTCGGTTTTGTGAAAACTACTACCAAGAGACCTCTGATCTGCCAGACAAGATCTTTTTGGAAAACCAAGTTAACTCTCCTGATCTGCTAAAAAAACTTCTAGCAACGCGCTCTGCCAAAACCATAAGTCTGGCCGTACCGCAACGGGGCAAGGCTAGGAAGCTACTTTCCTTAAGCAAGCTTAACGCCCAAGACCAGCTTCGCAAAAACTTGGACAGCAGCGCGGAAGACTTGGACAAGATCAAAAAAGCTTTAGAGACTCTGCAAAATGTACTGCATCTACAAAGCCTACCCAGACGCATAGAGTGCTTTGATATCTCCAACATCCAAGGCACAAACGCGGTTGCCAGTATGGTGGTGTTTACTGACGGCAAGCCAGCCAAAAGCGAGTACAGAAAATTTAAAATCCGTATCCAGCCCGCAAACGGTGGACCAGACGACTTTGCCATGATGCACGAAACAATATCTAGACGCCTCCGCCACCTTTCCAATGATTTGTTAAGGATTAACGATCAAGGATCAAGGATGGACCACTCTTGGCCCCACCCTGACCTTATAGTGGTAGACGGAGGTAAAGGACAACTCAACGCAGCCTTGAAGGCGCAGCGCGAACTCCAAATACCAATAAACAAACTCCAAACAATCCCCAAATCTCAAACTGATTCCAAAGGCCTAGTTAGAGATCAAGGATTCCCGCCAAAGCCGAATCCGCCTCTGGCGGAAAAGATTAAGGATGCAATCATTCCTATGATTGGCTTGGCCAAGCGCATTGAAGAGATATTTTTACCTGGAAAAAAGGAGCCTATAGTTTTATCACACGACAACCCGGCCCTACAGCTGTTACAGCGCCTGCGCGATGAAGCGCATCGCTTTGCCATCACCTTTCATAAAGCTAAAAGAAGCAAGGCTGCCACCCGCTCTGCTCTAGAAGAGATCCCCGGCATAGGCCCAAAAACTAAAAAGCTTCTTAAACTTAAATTTGGTACAGTAGCTGATATAAAAAAAGCAAGCCCAGATGAACTGGCAAAGGTAGTTGGCCAAGCCAAAGCAGATCTTCTCAAGGACCAACTATAACTTATTTAGGACCTACGCACCGCTGTGTATTTATACATTAAAAATTCCTGTGAAAACAGCTTTTGCCCGATCTCGTTGTTAAAATACTGCGGTTATTTTCACCGTAGTAGTACTACGCTTTCAAAAAATCCTCGTATTTTGCCTCGGTGCTTCCGCCAAATGCGTAGGTCCTATTATCAAAAGATTCCCTGATGGCGCCCATCACAAACATTTAGATGGGCGCCATCTAAAATACAAATGTTCATGTCTTTCGGATATATTTTTTGTTGCATACAACGCAATGCCGGTGTCCACTACTTGACACTGACATAGTCGCGCCACATGTCTGACAGGAAGACTCTAACGCAGCACCGTAACTTTCACCAACAGTCAAAACCCTTACAACTGTTCTCCTTATGTGAGGAGCATAACCCTGGGTAAAATCTGACGACCCATCAATTTTACCGTATATTTTTGGGCCGAACACAGAACTTCTTTTAACGACCATACTAAATTCCGTTTCTATTTAATTTCACCCCAAGAGTAAAAAAAAGGCCCTGCTTGTCAAGGCCAGGGGGTTAGCTTACAATTTTAAATGGGCACCATTCAAGTCATACAAATGGTGCCCATTTTTGAGTGGCGTATAGGACATTTCTATTTGGGGTTACTAGGACATTATCGTGTTGGGATTGTATCCTTACCTAGGGAGCTTGACTAGTAGGCGGAAGTATCATATATTTAACCTACTTAGGACCTACGCACCGCAAACTTTTTATACATACTTTATGGACAAACTTACGCAAATCCTTCAACTGGTCAACATAGTGGTCATGGTGCTATTGATAATATTTATTGCTATGCAAAACCGCTCCCAAGGACTATCTTCCGTATTTGGTGGCAGCGGCAGCATAGTCGCCACCAGACGCGGCTTTGAAAAGTGGCTGTTTTATGCCACCATCGTCCTCGCGTTTGTGTTTACCGGCCTTTCCGTTTCGCTTATAGTCCTCGCGGCAAGATAACATTTGTGACATCAGCTCACACAAGTCAAAAACTTTCCCCTCTTTCCGTACTGCGGAAAGTTTTTTCTTTATTGAAACTCTGGGAGAAAATCCTGTTGGGCTTACTGAGTTTGCTTTTACTTGTCGGACTCGTGCTGCTCGCAAAACAAACCTTAGTCTTTCACACAGCACTTGTCCCGGCACCTGGTGGTGAAATTAGCTACGGTTTAGTAGGTCAACCTACTATTTTCAATCCAGTCCTAGCTGCAACTAATACTGACCAAACCATGTCCAGGCTGATCTTCTCCGGGCTATACACCTATTCTACTAAAGGCGAACTTATACCGGAACTAGCCGCCGCTTTGCCAACAGTAAGCGAGGACGGCAAAACCTATACTGTAGAGCTTGCACCCAACCAACTCTGGCACGACGGAGTCCCGGTGACAAGTGATGACGTTCTCTTTACTATCAAAAAAATCCAGAACCCTTCACTGAATAGCCCCCTAAACAACCTTTGGTCCTATACCAAAGTTAGGTCAACGGACATAAACACACTCATCTTTGAGCTACCCGAAGCCAACGCCGCTTTTGTCCACAACCTCACTTTTGGCCTGCTTCCCGCTCACACGTGGAAAGACATCACAGACGAATCCTTCGCCTCCTCCCCACTCAACTTTAAACCTCTTGGCTCCGGAGCCTTCTCTGTTAGACAAATCAAAAGAGACAAAACTGGTACTGTCACTGAAGTCCAGCTGGAAAAATTTGGCAGGTACCATAAACCTGCATGGCTTCAGTCTGTTAGAGTAAAATTCTATAGGTCAACTGAAGAGCTGGCTGAAGAAACCTTACGCGGAGCAACACAAGCAGGACTTTTGGAAAGTAATATGTTAAGCGGAGAAGGAACTTCCTCAAACCGTTTCAGAGGCATGGCCTATACCGCTTCCTATCAGGCCATCTATTTCAACACCTCAAACGGCCCTACCGCAGAAAAATCGGTTCGCCAAGCCCTAGCATCGCAGATAAACTGGCAGTCGGTTGTAGATGCGTGGAAAAGTGGGATCCGCCCGTTATCCACGCCGCCAATAGGACTAGCCACTACCCCATTTGAAGGTTACTATTTTGCAGGAGAACCAAAAAAGCTTCTGGCTCCTAGCTCTACTGCTACAAGAAACCGCAACACCACACTAACACTTGCTGCACCCAACTATACACCTTACCCAGACATAGCAAACAAGATCAAACAGGACTGGGAAAAATTGGGGCTCCTGGTAGACCTGGTTATCTTAGACCCGGAGAAGTTAGCAGAAGAAATTATCCGCCCTAGGAATTTTAGTGCGCTCATTTTTTCTCAAACCACAAACCCTGACCCAGACAGCTTTCCGTATTGGCATTCAAGTCAGGTTTTTGACCCAGGAGTCAATATAACCCAGTTTGCAAATTTTGAAGCAGACCAACTGCTTACCCGCGGGCGTGCCTCCACAGACAAAGCAACAAGAGAACAGATCTATAAAAAACTGCAAGAACTTTTAAATCAAGAGTTGCCCGCGATATTTTACGGACAAAACGGGAAGGCGTTAATAGCCGATACTCAAATCCAAGGCCCTGCAGACTCGTATCTGCCGGATCCTACCTGGCAGCTTATACAACTAAACATCTGGTACACAAACACTGAAAGGACATATCGACAGTAAAAAAATCTGGTAACGCAAAATGATCCTTGTAGGAAAAAAGAATATCAGTTAAAATTTTATAGGGTGAGTCCCACATATACCCTGCAGTTGATGGGCCAGTGGCGGAACTGGCAGACGCGCACGGTTCAGAGCCGTGTTGGAGCAATCCAGTGAGGGTTCAACTCCCTCTTGGCCCACCACTCTTCATACCAGCGAAGAATACCCTTTATAGCCTTGCTGTGATCTTTTAAAAATACGGCCACTAAAGCGGAAAGCCAATGCTTCTAATGCGCAAAAAGCCGGCTTATATAAAGCCTAACTTTCAACTTCCGGTTGACAAACTTTGCATAATTTGGTTATAATGTCTTCAGTTTGAAATTTGAAGCAAGAAACAAAAGAAAAAGCCAGTTGACAAATCCGGTATAAAAAACACTTTTTTGTTCTGAATTTGTTAATTGCTGTAACAAGCATTGCGTCAATCCACGCTCCAGCGTGCAGCTTTTCTGAAGCCATGCTGGCGTGAAAGTGGTTTTTTGTTTTATCACGAACAATCATTTTTTGATTGATTAACAAAAAGGACTGACGCGTTTAGCCTAATTGAAGGCGAAATGTAAGGAACACTTAAAGATCCTAAAACCAAGCATGGCAAGAATCACCAAGTAAATTTAAGGAATATCGGCCAAATGCATTTTTAGGCTCTAAAAAACACTCCCCTTTTATACAAGCTGCGCAACACCTAAAAAAATAATTAAAAATCTTTTAGGACAACCGACCCCAAACCACATTAACCAACAAAGTTTGGGTCACTGGGTCTTTAACCCGAATCCTAATATAGACAAATAAGTTTTCAATAATGATAAGAACAAGCACTGGGACGCAACAGCGCCCGCAAGCTGGCGGCAGACCCCGCCACCCAAACCAAAACAAAAACTCCAGGATGAGCCGCGGTAAAAGGCCAACTGGAAACCAGGTTTTAGGCCACTACAGCCGACCACAAACTGCGCAGTCGCGCGGCCTGGAAGCAGCCAAGCCAGAAAACAGTCCGCATACTATCAGTAGAGATGTACTGCGCGTCATCCCCTTAGGTGGCGTGGAGGAAGTCGGGATTAACTGTACTGCTTTTGAATACGGCAACGACATTATAGTAGTTGACCTAGGCCTTGCTTTCCCAGATGAAACCATGCCGGGTGTGGACTACATCATTCCCGACACAAAATACCTGGAAGAGAACAAGCACAAAATCCGCGGCATTCTCATCACTCATGCCCACTTGGACCACATAGGAGCCTTGCCGTACGTTTTACCAAAAATCGGCGACCCTCCTATCTACACCATGCCTTTGTCTGCAGGGTTGATCAAAAAACGATTAGAAGAGTTCAACATGGTCGGCCGCAGTACCATCAACGCGCTGACCAAAGACGAGGCCATAACTCTAGGAGCATTCCGCGTAGAATTCTTCCGTTTAAACCACAACATCCCAGACTGCGTGGGTATGCGTTTTCAAACTCCAGTTGGCAATATAGTTTATGCCACAGACTGGAAGTTTGACCACACACCTACTGACCAAAAACCCACGGAATTCAACAAGATCGCCCGCTACGGTGGCGAAGGTGTTATGCTGTTGCTTTCCGACTCTACCAATGCCCTCAAGGCTGGTTACTGCATTTCTGAAGCGGAACTTGCTAAAACCATTGACCGGGTCTTCCAAGACACCAAAGGACGGGTCATTTTTGCTACATTTTCACAGCTGATCTCGCGTATCCAGTCGGTTTGTGACGCTGCTGCTAAGTACAACCGCAAGATCATCGTTACCGGCAGATCCATGGTCAACTCCATAGAGATCGCCCTGTCCATGGGTTACTTAAGAATCCAACCAAAAATCTTTATAAAGAGCGAACAAGCGAAAAAATACCCAGACAACCAGATCGTTGTGCTCACAACCGGCTCCCAAGGCGAGGAAGCCTCGGCACTAGCCCGGATGTCTCGCGGTGAACATAAGATAGTGAAAATTAAACTAGGCGATACGGTCGTAGTCTCCGCCTCCCCTATCCCAGGCAACGAACGCTCTGTAGTGGAAGTCTTAGACAACTTAACTCGTGCCGGTGCTGAAGTGATCTATAGCAAAATCTTAGACATCCACTCATCCGGACACGCCCAACAGGAAGAATTGAAAATGATGTTCGGGCTTTTGAAGCCCAAGTATTTCATCCCTATTCACGGAGAACACCATATGTTGGTCGCACACAAAAAGCTAGCTACCAGCATAGGCATCCCCGGGGAAAATGTCTTTGTGATGGACAATGGTGGGATCTTGGAGATAAACAAGCTAGGCCAAGCTAAACAATTAACGGAAAAAGTTCCTGCCGGATATGTATTTGTAGACGGCCTTGGCGTGGGCGATGTAGGTGAAGTAGTACTACGCGACCGACAAGTTATGTCTCAAGACGGCATGGTAGTTGTCATAGCAACCCTAGAAAAACACACTGGCAAACTAGTCAACCACCCAGATGTCATCTCTCGCGGCTTTATCTATGTCAAAGGCAACGAAGAAGTTATCCGTGAGATCAAACACGAGGTGCGCAAGATATGCGAAAACAAATCCGGGCATGACATTGAACCGGGCTATGCTTACTTAAGGCAGGCGATCCGCGACCAAATCGGCGAATACTTGTTCCATAAAACCAACCGCCGGCCAATGGTACTTCCGGTAGTTATAGAAGTATAATTTTTACCTACCTCGTAAACTTTCCTTTGCAAGTATGGCTTGATAAAGCATTAAGCGGGGCAGGCCGCCGGCCAATGGTACTTCCGGTCGTAATTGAAGTTTAAAGACCGAATATATTTTTATTTAGATGGTGC
>CAYYEK010000035.1:0-10761 GCA_964470855.1 uncultured Candidatus Saccharibacteria bacterium | reverse complement strand
CGTCATCTAGAAGTAGAATTTGGCTATTCGCTTTACTGTCTTCTCTAGTATTTGTCGGAATTTTTATCTTTTTGCAGAAGATTGGCTTAGTGAATCTTATTGGCTCTGGGGATTTGGGACTTGTTAATATATTTTTCATCGGTCTTATAGCCTCTGTGTCTAGTTGTATGGCAGTTGTGGGTGGGTTGGTGCTGTCTTTGTCTGCGAGCTTGTCTAAAGCCGGTGAGAAAGTTCGAACGCAGATCTATTTCCACATTTCTAGACTGTTAGCCTTCTTCTTTTTGGGGGGTCTGGTGGGAGCTGTTGGTTCAGCTTTTGCACTATCCGCAAATGCTACTTTTGTCCTAAGTTTACTCATAGGACTAGTGCTATTGGTGCTCGGAATTAACTTGCTGGATGTGTTGCCACACGCTCGCAAGTTGCAGTTGACCTTACCGGCAACATTTGGAAGAAAAATTCATCAGCTAAAGAATTTAAATTCTTGGTTTGCTCCTTTACTTTTAGGGGTGGCTACGTTTTTCTTGCCTTGTGGTTTTACTCAATCCATGCAGCTCTATGCTTTAGGAGCTGGAAGTTTTCGGGAAGGCGCTTTGACAATGCTGGTGTTTGCCTTGGGCACTTTTCCAGTATTGGCGCTTTTAAGCTTTACATCTTTCCAGATTCAGGATAAAAATAAGCTTATGGTGTTTTATAAAACCGCCGGGTTCATAGTTATCTTTTTTGCAGTTTTTAATCTTTTAAACAGCTTGGCGGCTAAGGGTTGGATAAGTCCAGTTTTTAATTTTTAAATTTACATGAAAAAAAAGCTAATTTTGTTAACGCTCTTAGTTGCGGTGGTGGTCGGGGCGTGGATGCTTATCCCAGGAAAGAGTCGTACTGAAGGACAAGAGCAGGCAGAAGCGGTCAATGGTACTACTCAGGCTACCGGTAAGCAGGTTATAGAGATATTCGCGAAAGGTGGCTATACGCCGCGGCAAGTGAGTGCCAAGTCAGGAGAGGAAAGTATCTTGAGGATAAAAACAAAAAATACATTTGACTGCTCTACTGCTTTAGTTATCCCATCACTTTCATACCAAGCCATGCTCAAACCAACCGGGAGCGTTGACATACCTTTACCAGTCCAAGAGCCTGGAGCAAAACTTGTGGGACTATGCTCTATGGGTATGTATAGTTTTGAAGTGACGTTTAATTAAGGGTTACGATACTAGATTTGGAATCCAGAATTTGGCTTATTTAATGGATCCTGAATCCCTCCTACGCACAAAGCTTCGGCGGGCAGGCAAGTTCAGGATGACGGATAGGAGTAAAATTATTTTTCGGATAGGTTCTAAGAAAGATGCAAAGTAGAAAAATAATATGCTTTAGTCTGGGGCTACTAGTAGTACTGCTACTAGGTGTTTGGTTTATGCGCAGGGGAGGTGGCGTGGAAGTGAAAAACTACCCTTCTAGTGGCACGGACATCATAGCTTTTGGAGACAGTTTAGTAGAAGGTGTTGGGGCAAGTAGTAAAGAGAAAAACTTTGTTTCGTTGTTATCGCAAAAAATAGAAAAGCCCATAGTAAACCTGGGCGTTTCTGGAGACACAACTGAAGCTGGTTTGGCTCGGGTGTCGCAAATAGGCCAGTATAAGCCTCGGATAGTACTTCTACTTTTGTCCGGCAATGATCGTTTAAGGCGCATACCAGAAGAACAAACTCTGGAGAACTTAGGGAAAATAATAACTTACATTCAGGATCGTGGTGCGATGGTTGTGCTGCTTGGAGTAAGGGGCAATGTTCTATCCAATAGCTTTGATAAAAAGCTAGAGCAGCTGTCTTTGGACTACAAAACAGCTTACGTGCCAGATGTTTTAGATGGACTTTTTGGCAATTCTGAATACATGTCAGACCCCATTCATCCCAACGACCTTGGTTACGAAAAGGTGGCTGAAAAAGTTTATCCAGTGTTGGTGAAGTATATGAAATAGGGCTAAGTTTGTAGGTAGAAAATCCTGGTTGTTAACATCAGGTTTTTCCGCCCATGCTAGTCTGGATGAATTTTTAAGCCAGGATCATGTAGAAACACCTTTATGCAATAGGTGTTCGGTTTTGGATATAAATTAGGACCTACGCATCGCACACTTTTATACATTAAAAATTCCTCTGAAAACAGCTTTTGCCCGATCTCTTTGTTTAAAATACTGTGTTTATTTTCACCGTAGTAGTACATAGCTTCCCAAATAATCCTCGTATTTTGCCTCGGTGCTTCCGCCAAATGCGTAGGTCCTATAAATTATGTTTTGATTAGTACTTCTCCTAGTTCCTCAAAACTTGCTAGACAGTAGGTGTTTTTTTGCCCGTTAATGTTTGTGGATTTTTTCCACCCTTCCCCAGCCAGTAGAATTTGACAGTCTTCTGTTAAGTTAGCTTGTAAGGTTTTTAAATACTTGTTTCCAGAGTATTTTGAGTATAGTTTTTCCAAGATGACTACTTTAGCCTTGTATTTATTTACCGCCTTAGATACTTCTTCGGCTGGTGTATTAATGCCTAGTATGAGAGTTTTATAACCAAGGCTTTTGAGGACAATAGCAGCTAGCACTAAAGGGAGTTCGTGTTGCTCGTCTACAATACATGCCAAAACCACCATAGCGGAGCTGCTTGCTGGCTCGGGTATCATTTGTTCTAGATTCATCAGCTCATTGCGTAACACAAATGTCATCCGATGTTCTTCAAAAATGTCTAGTTTGCCATTTGCCCACTCATTACCAATGTGTCTGAGGATGGGCAACACAACGTTTATGATTATTTGCATCGCAGTGTTGCCACCAATGTATAAAAGTCCTAGTCTTGGATTGCTTAATCCTTTTTGGGACTTTAATTCTTTGTAAATTTTTTGCCAATTAAGTTTAGATTTTTTGGACTTAAATTTGTTTTTTAACAAATAGGAGTTGGTTCCAATTTTAGGGTTTTGTTTCAGGAAACTATGTAATTGGTCTTGATTAATCCTTCGGTGACCGCCTGGTGTTGTATCGCTTGGCAATATGCCTTTATCCACCCACCTTTTCACAGTAGAGGGGTTTATACCGAGCAGCTTCGCTAGCTCTGGGGGAGTGAGTTGTGTAGCGCTTTTTACATTCATAGTTTTCCAAAATGCACGTTTTGCACGTTTTAAGTATATCATATACAATCCTTTTGTAAACATTAATTCCTAAAAATTAGGAAAAGGAGAAACCAATTTATGTCAAAGACCTTAAAAAGTTTGGGCCTGGCGGCCTTTGCCGCGGTGTTAGTTTTAGCACCTTTGAGTGCCCAGGCTGGTCATACTACAAGCGGCCAGCAGGGAGAAAAATGGCAGCAAAAGCGTTGCCAGAAATTAGAAGCTAGGGAAAATTGGCAATTTTCCCGGTTTGACCAAACCAGATCGACACGACTCAACCGTTTGCAGCAAATCATTAACCACCAAAACCAGCTGGGTTGCCCAACTGAAGGAAATATCGTCCAAACTTTGGTAGACAATGGCAACTTCAAAACCTTGGTTGCAGCAGTAACAGCCGCGGGCCTGGCTGATGACTTGTCAGCCCCTGGCACTCTGACGGTATTTGCTCCAACCGACCAAGCCTTTGCCAAACTACCGGCTGGTACTGTGGAAGCGTTGCTTGGTAACATCCCGGCTTTGACCAACATCTTGCTTTATCACGTGGTTGGCGCGGAAGTTCCGGCAGCCACTGCTAAAACCTTAACTTCGGCTACGATGCTTAACACCGACCAGGTAAATATCAAAGTGGAGGGTGGTAAGTTGTATGTCAACAACAGCCAAGTTATCCTCTATGACATCCAGACCGACAATGGGATAATCCATGTTTTGGACACGGTGTTGATTCCTTCCTAAGGCTAGAGCAGTTTTAGTTGTTTAGCGGTAAAAACCCCAGAGCTGGAGTGTCAGCTTTGGGGTTTTAGTTTTTAATCGGACAAGTGCTAAAATAAGATCAACAAGCATTATTTTAAAGCATATATGGAATCACAAGTTGGCCAGGAAACAACCCAGACATCAACGCCTATGCCGCCATCCGGCAACCTCGCAGTCCAGCAGCCTGTTAAGTTAGGCAAGTTTCGTGCCAGTAAGATGGTGGTGAAAGAATCTTGGGGGGTGTTAAAGCAAGACAAGGAGCTAGTGTGGTTTCCGGTGTTGTCTTCCTTGGTAAGTTTGTTGGCTTTTGGTCTTTTGGTAGGTTTGTATTTGGCGATAAGTTCAGGATTGCCTGCTTGGCAACAGGATGCGGCAGGGGAACCGGTTTTAGACGCTATGGGTTATGTGTTTTTATTTGTCTACTACCTAGTGATGTTTTTCATAGCTAACTTTTTTACATCCGGGCTGTATATCATAGCGTACGCAAGGTTCCAGGGGCAGGATTTGTCATTTTCTGAAGGTTTGTCCGGGGCGCGTAAAAATGTCGGGAAGATTTTCGTCTGGTCTCTCATCTCCGCAACCGTGGGAGTGGTGCTACAAATTATAGCTGACAGGTTGAAGTTGGCTGGCAAGATAGTGGTGTGGCTGCTTGGGGCAGCGTGGAGTATCATGACTTACTTCAGCCTGCCTTCGTTGGTGATCGGTCAGAAGTCAGTCAAGGAGTCATTCAAAGAGTCAGCGGCTGTGATCCGTAAAACTTGGGGTGAAACCATTATCGTAAATTTTGGAGTTGGTTTGGTTTTCTTTCTTTTGTATATGCTTGCTTTCCTTGCGACAGCAGTGGTGATAATTGTGTCTGGCAGCTGGTTTGTGACCTTTGCGATGTTAGTTTTGCTCGTGCTCTTCATAGTGGTGACATCGGTGGTGTCAGCCACCTTGTCGGCTATCTTTAAGTTGGCGCTTTACGAGTATGCAGTGACCGGCAGGGTGCCGCAAGGATTTACCCCAGAGTTGGTTAGTGGTGCGATCAAAGCAAAAAAATAGCAATCCGAGGTTGCTTTAGGGCAAAGAAAGGTTTAGGATAAATTTGAGCAGCATTAAACCTAAACATATATGCCAATTTCAAATTCTGTCCTCAAAACTATTCTGTGGGTAGTTTTGGTGTTGGTGGTGGTGCTGGGTGCAAGGTGGTTTGTTTTGCAGTATAAAAGTGACGGCGCAAAAGACCAAAAGGTTACTAACATTACCAACTTTGAGGAGTGTGAAAAAGCCGGAAATCCGGTGATGAAATCCCTGCCCCGCCAATGTCAATATGCCGGTCAGGTTTTTATAGAAGGGGATAGTCGGGCTGTTGGGAAAGACAAGGACGAGCATGGTTGCATAGGTTCTGCAGGGTACTCGTGGAACGCAGAACGCGAGCAGTGTGTGAGGCCTTGGGAGCTACCACAGATGATCGAGGCTGAAAATGCGGTAAGATCAGAGTGGGCAAAAAAATACAACAAACCGCAAGAGGGTGTAACCGTGAAAGTAACAAAGCTTGAAGGCACTTATGTGGCAGGAAGTTTAAGCTTTTCTTCTAAGGGCGATGCACCTGGTGGGCTTTTCCTAGCGTATAAAGATCAGGGCATATGGCGTATGGTTTACGATGGCAATGGCTCTGTGGATTGTGAGACTTTGAAAAGCAAGTATGGTTTTCCGGATTTGGTTTTATTCCCGCAATTTTGCGACTAACTACAAATGGGATAGTATATTTAGGCTGTCCTTGCGATTGTTGCACCCCAAAATTTTTATGAGCAATTTGAAGCATTGGTTTCTAAAGATAAGTTAGTTGAGAGGTAAAGTATGGTAATACACTTCTGGCCGGAGACGAGGACAACAAAATGGGCAGTAGGGTTTATAGTCCTCATGCCGGTCTTGTTTTTTTTAGGTTTTTGGGTGGTGGGGGCGCTGTATCCCGGGGTGACTGCGGGTAACAGCATCAAGGAAGATTTGCTAGTTAGGCCACTGCTGGCAGTGCCGATGCTTTTAGGCATGCTTTCCGGATTAGTCGCTTTTGTGTTGAGCACCATAGCGCTTGCAAGGAAGCACGAACGGTCTGTCACAGCAGTTTTAGTTTGGGTAGTGGGATTTGGGTTGGTGGTCATGCTCGCTGGAGAATTTTTGTCTAAACATTGAACCTCTTCGTCTGGTAAGAAAAAAAGCGTATGGCGATTATCCAAAAACAAAATAACTTCGCTTTTATAGATAGCCAGAATTTGAATTTAAGTATCCGTTCTTTGGGTTGGAAGATAGACTTCCCTAAGTTTAGGAGGTATTTGACTGAAAAGTACTCAGTGAGTAAAGCCTATCTGTTCATCGGGTTTATCGAGGGCAACACCGCTATGTATACTGCATTTCAAGAAGCGGGATTTATCTGCATATTTAAGCCGACCTTACACTATAAAGACGGTAGTACTAAAGGCAATGTTGATGCAGAGTTGGTGCTTCAGGCCATGATCGACTACTCAGTCTATGACAAGGCTGTTTTAGTATCTGGCGATGGCGATTTTCATTGCCTGGTGAAGTACTTATACGAGAGGGAAAAATTGAAAAAGATTCTTGTTCCAAACAGCCTAAAATATTCAGCTCTTTTGAAGAGGTTCCCTTCCGAGTATTTAGCGTTCGTAAGTGATTTAAAAAGAAAACTTGAGTACATAAAAAAAGAACCCAGCAAGGACGAAACCTTGTAGGGCGCTTTTTGTGGTGATGTAGGCATTATAATATATAAAAAGCCATCTGGTCAAACAGCAAATATAAGCAGCTTGCAAACAGTCGAACATAGGTTTGTATAAACTATGAAAAAAATACTCGTAATTTGTCTAAATATCGTTCAACTAATAGGTGGGCCTCTTTGTATTATTTACCTTTTCCTTTTCGAGGAGCACGATTCGCTTATTTTGGTTTTAGCCTATTCCTTATCAGCTCAGTTAAGTTTGATTTTTTGGGAATTTGTCATTTTTATATATCATTTGGCCAGCGACTCTGTTTGGGTGAATAAGCAAGAGCCAGTTTTGGTATACTTTTCCAAACCCGCAAACCGGTTTTTTCTTAAGAGTTTGAGTTTTGGTTTTCTGGTATTTTTTCTAACCATTTTAACTTTTTTATTGTTCGACTCCATACAGACTTAATCATATAGCATCTAGTATACACAAGACTAGCTTTGAGCTATGTGTAAGTATAAGCTGGTATGTATGTTGCTATGTTTTTGATACAATTTTTACCTCACTCTTTTAACAAGCTTTCTATTACTTGGTTATAATCAAAGTAAAGAACAGTACATAATGCCATGAATCCAATTTTGAAATTTTTTCTCAAGCCGTTTGCGGGAGTAATCCGCGTTGCAGCTTTGAAAACAATGAAGCGCACGGCCCAACCGCAAGATCGTCGTCCATACATTGCAATAGCCGGACATGTGCTGCAAGATTTGGTATTGCCCGCTGTGTTTAAAACTTTTCAGGGTGCGGAGTTTCAAAAACTGGCCGGCTTTGAGAAGCTGACCTTGGCGGAAAAAGATAGGATTTTTATTGAGCTGGAAGTGACTGGGATCATATTTGGTGGAGAGGCGGTGAGGCTTGCTAAGTATCGGGTAAAGGAAAAGGATTTCCACTTTTGGGCTAGGGTGGAGGACGAGTATCCCCGCCAGCTGCAATTTGTTCTAACCGGTTTTGGCGTAGATAGCGCTAATGCCAAACTGTTTCGCGATCTAGTCAAGATGCGCGCGGCCGAGTATGAAAAATTATCTGAACGCCTGCTTCGTTCGGGGATGCTGTTTGAACCAGAAGTCAAGCAAAAAATAGAGGACGATTTTTCAGAACGGGCTGGGGGAGTGAAGGATTTGTTGGCCTTGGCGCAAGCAGCCGCCTTTGGTACGGTGGATCATATCAAAAGAGGGGAGTTAGACACGGGCGACCCGTTGGTCAAGTTTATGATGAAGTTCAGTTTGGCTTTGTATCACAAAGTGCTAAAATTCGCAGTAAAGCTGTAGTGGGAAACTAGATCTTTACATTGGTGATGTGCTTTGAAACATTATTCGAGCTTTTGCCGGTTTAAAGTTTGCCTTTGTTTTTAGTGTACGCTATAATGTACGCATATAAATACAGTACTAATCTATGGACAGTAAAAATACTCTAACTTTAACTACCGCGAGAAAGCGGATATTTGCCATAGCCCAGGCAGTACAAACTCCGGGTAGGGTCTTTACTTTGACTGACAATGGCGTACCCAAGGCTGTGGTTATGTCTGCCGAGGAGTTTGAGAGCTGGACAGAAACTTTGGATATCTTGCAGACTTATCCTAAGCTGGCAAAGGAAGTTGCACGCGCAGACCACGCGGTCAAATCCGGAGCCTATAAAAAACTCCCTTCTTTGCAAGACTACAAAAACGAGCCCGCTTTCCTAACCACTAGTTCAAAAACAAATGTACGAGGTAAGACTGGAAAAAAAGGCAAAAAAAGAGCTTGAAAATCTGCCGGCAAGCGCAAGGCTGAGGATTTTAAAAAGTCTTGCAGCACTTTCTGGGCAGCCGGGACTGGGTAAGGCGCTCAAAGGAGAGCTTGTGGGTTTGTATTCGTATCGAGTCTGGCCGTATAGGATTATTTATAAGGTTTATAAAGAAGTGCTGGTGGTGGTAGTGCTGCACATAGCTCACCGCCAAGGGGTGTATGGGTAAGTTATAGTTCGAGTTTGGCGATTAGAAGTTGGAATCTAGAGTTTATAATTTGAAAAAATTTTGAGTATAAAAAAGTGAAACAAGAAGAATGATAGGAAGTGCGGAAAGAAGGGTCTGGAAAAGGACGAAGTCACTTCAGTCAGGGTACAATTATTTTTACCTGTAGGTTTGTTGAGTTAAGTGGAAAAGTGGTGTTTTAGCGGACTGCCATTTTACAAAGAGATGATATCATGCTATAATAATATAAATTAAAAGTATTTATTATGGGTACCTACATTAGCAGGTTTAAAGATAGGGAAAGGGCAAGAAGAGATAATGAAACAAAAAAAAAGATAAAAAAGGTTGCTGGTGCAGGACTGGCGCTGGCATTAGTAGGGGCTGGAATTTATCAAAACTTCTCAGGTGAACAGGCACCTAAGGATGGTGGTGGTTCTAAGGGAAAATCAACACCTGAATTGGTGAAGGGCAGAAAGCCGGGGACCGAGCCACAGTTTCCTTTTTTTGAGGGTGAAGCGCCTAAGTCTAAAATAGTAAGCATGCTAGATAAGGATATGGAAACTCAACATGCTGGTAATTACTCTGCGTGGGGAATTATAAAATATACGAAGCTTGAGAATGATAAGCTTTATTTATATCTAGAAATCGACGACGGATACAAAAAAGCTTATCCAGGAATACAACCAATAAGGTATACAATACATTACCAGGACAAAAAATACCCAGCTGTGTTAGAGGAGGCTAACAAATTTTTAGATCTATACATCGACCGAGCGAAGACAGTTTATAATGACAGTGAGTGGGTGAAGGCGGCTTATTCAAAGGACAGCAGGTACGATCGCAGAAGTGCTAGTAAAAAACCACCTAATAAACTAGCGCATCCAACTGGTGGGAGTGGTCCTACTAACTTGCCTAGAACCACAAATAAATAATAGGAAATTGGTGTGTCATATTTTAACCATCCCTAAGGGGTGGTTTTTGTATTATACTAATAGTAATAGTTTTTATACTAAAAAGAGTATGGCAAAAGAAATATCAGAAGCCGGCAGGGGCGAAACAGAAGGCGCAGAAGTCTACAAAAAGGTTGAGGGGAAACTTTTAGAATTCTACAGCGAACTGGAAGACGGCGCCAAGATTCGTAGTCAACTTGCCTTTGCTTTTAGAAACATAGAACAAATAAAGAAATACGGGTGGCAAGGTCAAGCAGAAGAAAGAGAATCAGCCGGTGTCGTAGGTGAAGTATTGGGGAGATGGGCAAACGGGCGGCATACAACTGTGGACAATGTTTTAGCAAGTATACCTGTTGCTGAATCAGGTAGCGCAGAAGATTACTGGCACACTCAGGTAGAAGAATTGCAAAAAAAACCTTACAAAGGCGCTTTACAATTACTCAGGGAATTAACACCTCATTTAAAAAACACTGGTAAGGATGAGGTGCAAGATATAGTCTCTCGCCTTAAGTATCTGGGTAGGCCAAAATCTCTTTACGCCGGTCCGCTGGAGTTTTTACAGGTTATACAAAGGCAATTAAGTTCTGATCGTTCATTTAGAGAATTTGCAGGAGAGAACCTAGAATACTTTGCTTTTACCGTGCTGTGGCCACTCATGAGAGCTGTTTACGGGCAACGTATGAAGTACTGGGCAGAAGTAAGGAGGATGCTTGCAGAGTTTGAACAAAAACAGGAAGAAAAGAAGCAGTCAGAATTTCAGAAACGTGATGCTGAATTTGTTCAAAATCGACAAAGATTTAATTATTTAGAGGCCATAGTGCCGAGTGAGGCGGAAAGGCTGGTTAGCAGGGTGGAGGTGCATGGGGATAAAGGGTTGAGTGGTGGTGAGTACGTGGAAGCAGGTTTGGGTCCAAAATATCTTATACCCTTAGAGTCTAAAGATGGCCAGGAGCAGAAGTTCTATGTCTCTGAGCCCTTTGAGCTTGGTCCGAAGAGGTTGGGGGTGATTTTCTATGTGCCACAAGGAGATAAACTTGTTGCCAGGTCTTACTACTTAAGCAACTCCTCGTGCCAGTGGCGGTACCTTCCCGCATACTGGCAAGTGGAAGGTCAGGTTCGGCATTTTGATAAAGGTTGGGATGAGTGTAGTCTTCCTACACCAACATATTTTCAAAGAGCTTTGGCTGACCTTAGCAATAACGTAAGTGCAAAAAAGTTTTCC
>CAYYEK010000034.1:0-10957 GCA_964470855.1 uncultured Candidatus Saccharibacteria bacterium | reverse complement strand
CATAACCATTACATAATTGTACTATGTAAGGTTACGAATCGTACTAATTACCTATTTTTTTAATGCTCAAAGACAACACAAATAAAACTAAACACACGGCAACTATGACAGCCCCGGGGGGCAAGTCCAGACGCAGCGACAGCCACAGGCCAAGCCAAACTGAAAGCAATGATACTGCAACCGAACCAAGCAAGGTTCTGGTGAACCCTTGGCGAAAAAGCATGACAGCGTTTACCGGTACAACCATAAGCGCACCCATAAGCAATACACCAACTACCCGAAGCGACACCACTACCACCAGCGCAGCCAACACAGTCAGCAACAGACCCAGCCGACCGCTTCTCAAACCCGAAGCTTCAGCCAAATCCTCTTGCCAAGATACCAAGATAAATTGTTTGTAAAAAAACGCAACCGTGACAAATACTAACAAAGACAAGCCAGTCAGAAGCCAAAGCTCATGTGAAGAAACTGTGGTTAAGCTGCCGAACAAATACGAGTAAAGGCCAGCGGTCTTCTGGGGGCTAAAAGAAGCAACGATCAAAGCCAAGGCAAGCGCACCGGATAAAAACAACGCTAAAACCGACTCTCCGGAAATACCGCTGCTTTTCCTGAGCTTTTCCATAGCAGCGGACATAATGACCACAAACACCCCAGCGCCCAAGAGCGGTGGCAGTCCGGCTACTAAACTGACTGACACACCCAACAGCGAAACATGGGCCAAAGTATCGGCCAGAAGAGGCAACCTCCGAACTACCAAAAACTGCCCTACTAAAGGCGCCAAAAATCCGGCCAACAGTCCAGCTACCAACGCGCGTAGTAAAAATTCGTATTCAAAAAATGCGCTCATAAGTTTTACCTATGTAAGATTTCTAGCAACCCCTTAGCTTCCAAACTCGCTGGCGAGCCGTAAAACATTAACGACTTATTTACACCAAGCAAAGTTTTGGCCTCTCGAGTTAAGATATGCAGATCATGCGACACTACGATTATGGTTATGCCGTGCAAGCGGTTAAGTTGAGCTAAAAGTTCGTAAAACTGTGTTTCAGACGCTTGGTCTACGCCAACAGTAGGTTCGTCTAAAACCAGCATCTCGGGCTTGACTGCCAAGGCTCTAGCGATGAGCGCGCGCTGCCTTTGGCCTCCGGACAGTTCGCCCACAAGCCTAGACTCTAACCCTGACAAACCAGTGGTTTCTATAGCAGCTTTGATGGACTTTTTTTCTACCTGCTTGTCTATGCCAAAAAACGATTTGCGGGAAGCTAAGCCCAAAGCTACCAGCTCGTAAACAGTTAGCGGAAAATTGAAGTCCGCTTGAGTCGCTCGCTGAGGCACATACCCGATATGGGAACGCTCCTGTCGAGCCTGACTGGGCTGCTGACCAAAGATCCTCACTCTACCTTGACTAGGGTCTTCCAAGCCTAGTAAGAGTTTCAAGATCGTGGACTTACCTCCGCCGTTTGGGCCAACCAACCCCAAGTAATCACCCTTTTCAACTTTAAAAGAGATCCCTTCCAAAACCTGGTTTGGCCCATAGGCAAAACCAACACCCTCAAATTGAACTATGCTTTCTGAAGTATGTGTGTGGTTTACTGACATTGCAACGCAAGCCTTAAGGCCTCTAAGTTGTCCCGCATAACCGAAGTGTAGTCCTTCCCAGAGGATACGTCCTCACTGGTTAATCCTTCCAAAGGGTTAAGCGTGGCAACTTGAGCGCCGGTTTCTTGAGCTAAGGTTTCAGCTATCTTGCGACTGCCTAAAGTTTCAGTAAACACTGTCGTCACCTTGGAATTTCTGATGGTTCTCACCAGCTCGGCCATCTGCGCCGGTCCGGGTTCTGCTTCCAAAGACAAGCCAGCTACAGCAAGCACATCTAAAGAATACTTCTTCGCCGGATACGCATAGTAGTTATGCGAGACTACAACCTTCCTGGACTGACACTCCTTAAGCCCTACCAGATAGCTTTGGTCCAGAGATTCCATCGCTGATTTAAATGAAAGAAAATTTTGCCTATAGCTTTCGGTATTGGCCGGGTCAAGCTTATCCAACACCAGATACAACCGCTCCCCTGCTTTGATCATATTTGTCGGATCCAACCAAAAATGAGGATCAAAGTTTTCGCCCTGCTCTTGTGGTTTATCCCCAGCTTCATCTTGGTGCTCGTCTTCATCTGCTGCTGCCGCGGGTAGAAGTTCGACATTGGCCGATGCTTTTAAAGACACCACGCTTTTGCTGGCCAATTCTTCTCGCAATTTCTCTACCCAAGCGTCTAGTCCAGCGCCATTGTAAAGCAACACAGTCGCATCTAGCATCGTGCCTACTTGGGCTGGACTCGGATCAAAATCGTGCGGGTCAGTACCTTGCGGTACGACGTTGGTCACTATTACTTTGTCTTGGCCGATTTGTTTTGCCACATATTCCAAAGGGTAGGTGGTTGTTACTATCCTAACCCCTTCACTTAAAGACTCCTGCCCTGTCTTACTAGTCAAAGTGTAAAGCAAGAAACCTGCTGCACCGGCTACTATCAAAAGTCCAATAATGCCCAATATTTTTCCTTGTTTCATAGTACAGTAATGATAACACAAAAATCATCCTGAAAGCCTTGTTGGTCTGCCTAAGTAACTGCTCGCCTATACAGAGGAAGCAACGCTATCGACAATTTTTGTAAGCTTTTTACAAATAATTCGCATTTATGATATACGAGATTTCTTAAACAGTCAATAATTCGCATTTGCGAAATATCTATGAAATGTGTCATACTATGGGTATGAAAAATCTTACCGACAATCGTACCCTACTCATAGATGCTGGCCTTCGTGTCACCGCTGGCAGGCTGGCTGTATTAGAGGTTCTTCAAGTTAGTAGCAAGCCTCTGTCTTTGCAGGAAATATTGAAGAAAATCCAAGCTCACCACATAAACCAAGCTACTGTCTACCGAATACTGGAAAGCTTTAAAAAGCGCGGGCTGGTACAAACCACTGACCTTGGTCATGGACATGCCCACTGGGAACTTACAGGACACCACCATCACTTGGTTTGCGAAAAATGCGGCAAAGTGGAAAACCTACCTGAATGCGATCTGCACCACGCGCAAACCAAAATCCAAAACAAGTCAGGTTACAGCCAACTTCGCCACACCTTGGAATTTTTCGGCCTATGCCCTGAGTGCGCAACTAACTAAACGCCACGACTCTAGCCCCCAACTTTAGTAAACTTTCACGGTGAGTAACTATAACCGCAGTCTTAGAAACCAATTTTTCTTTTAGATACTCCACAACCATCTCCTCAGTTTGTATATCCATATGCGAGGTAGGCTCGTCTAGCAATACGATAGGCCGTTCTTGCAGTAGGCCTCTGACAAGATTAATTCGTTGCTTCTGCCCCGCGGATAACTTTGTTCCCTTCTCTCCTAATACGGTACTAAACCCATCCTCTAACTGTTCAAACCACTCAAACATATTTACCTTTCGTAGCTCATCCTTCAAAAACTCTTGAGGCAAATTTACACCCATACACAAATTGTCGTACAAACTTAAGTTGAATAATTCCACCTCTTGAGAAATGTGAATAAAATACTTACTCAAACCTTGTAATTCTTCGTGATTTACGGCTCGATCATCTATAAGCAATTGTCCGGTCAACGGAGCTAGGTTGCCTTGTAAAATGTTTAAAAAAGATGTTTTACCCTTTCCTGACTCGCCTGTTATACACAGAACATCTCCCTTTTTTATCTTGATGTCAGGGTAGCGAATAATACGAGCCGAACCTGAGTACTTGAAAGTTACTTGTCTAGTTTCTATAGAACTAAACCCCAAAACCTGTGAGTCCGTAGCCCCAGCTCCACGAGAATAATTGACGGAGTCTAAACCAATAACTTCTGACAAATTTTCAAGGTTTACTTTTAACTCTAGGCTATTAACCACAATTTCTGAAATAAACGACAAGGTGCCTCGTAAAGTCATAAAACCACCAACCATAACTACTAAAATAGCGGAAGATAGCCTACCTTGACTGATCAGCCACAATAAGTAAACTATGGTGCCAATAAACGCCAGGCCATACAAACCATGCAAAAAGAACCACTTCCAGGCATGCGCGTTTTGTACATTTTTTACCTGTTGATTAGCGAAGTCGCGAACTGCTAAAATCTTGTTCTCTGCAAAACTATAAACCCCTAACTGCTTGACCGTTGATACATTGGTTAAAAAGTCAGCGAAGACTTGAATCATGCCAGAGTAACGCCTTGACAACTCTTTCTGTTCTTTGGATATCCGCACTGCGAAATAAATACTAAATAGAGTAAAAATAAGTAGAACCAGACTATTTAACACAGCGGAGACGAAAGACTCCCTAGCCATTATGGCTAAGAAGAAAACTATCATAGTAACCCCGCGGGCAAATGTCCAAAGCACAGCATTGATAAAAACCTTATAGGCAGCCGCGATTTTACCCGACAAGGAAAGGAAATACCCAGAATGTTGATCCTTTAAAGACAAATAAGGCAACCCCACATACCTTTGGTATAACTTAAACCGCAAATGCTGCTCAAATTCTTGGGATAAGGTTTCGCCGTACTTTCTGGTGATCCAAGCGAGGCACAATGAAAAAAGATACAAAAAGCCCAGCAAAGCTAACAACTTTTTTACCAAAATTATCTCTATGCTTCCCTTGGTAAACTCAGCTAGCACTGCCGGTACAGCAAACATAGCCACCCCATCAAGTACAGCAACTAAAAGCAATGCTAAAAAAGGGCCCTTAAACTGATCCAAATTTCTCCAAAAAAATCTAAGCATAACTAAATAAAAGACATAATTATCCAAAAGAGTATGGCGAGATCATTTTTCATGTAAGGCGTGTCCACCAAGCCGTGCGTTAAGATAGCCACTACTGCCAGCGCCACGCCTAACTGCGCAACAGTCCTTCCAGGTCTTATCCCCCGCCACAACGCGAGTATAGAAAGGCCTAGAAAACTAAGCAATCCTAAAAGTCCGGTATCTACCCACAAAGCCAGATACAAATTGTGCGGGGTTGGGTGGTGCGTAAGGCCTGGGTCAGTGTTGTACCGCTCAAAGTTGTTACTGTAACCCAAGAGACCTTTACCAAACACTGGAGAGTCACCTACCATCTTTAAACCGGTTTGGGCCAAAGACATCCTAGAGACCGCTGACTTTTCACCTTTGAAGGGCAATGTAAGCCGGTAACGAAAATTTGGTACAACCAACATCACCATAGCCATGACCATGACAGTAACCAGAGCGAAAAGAAATATCTTTTTGTTTCGCAGAATCAAAACATATACCCCGCATGCAGCAGCTAAGCCAAGCCAGCCTCCGCGCGACATAGAAAGCAAAAGCCCCACAGCACCTAGAAGCCAAGCTACCGCAGGAAGCCAACCTTTAACCTTTTCCGCCAGAGGCTGGAACATTTGACCTATGACTGTATTTTGAGAGTTTGAATTTTGGGTTTCGAGTTTGTTTAGAGTTTCGACATCAGAATTTGAAAAGATAAATCTAGTGACATGAGGTAGCGCAAAGGCTAAAAGCGGGGTGATGAAAAGGGCGAAAAAATTGGGGTGCAAGAAAAATGCCAACGCCCTTTTTGGTTCTGCTGTGTTACCCCACCACTCTGGCGGCACTCCGAGTAAAGTAAAGTACTGGACTAGAGCGTAAAGGCCGGTTACGGCAAGTAACAAGTAACAAGTAACAAGTAACGGGTTTAAGAATTTTTCTTTGGTTTCCTGATTTTGGAAGCTGTATTTGGTTATGATAAATACACTGATCGGCTGTAAAAACAGCACCACAAATTGACCAAGTTTATCTTGACTAAGACCACCGAAAAATAAAGCCACAACTCCTGCGATGAAAAATCCAGCCACTAAAACCAACTGGAAAGTTTTTACTTGCTGTTTTAAAAACCCCAAAAACTGCCCCCAGCTTTTACCTACGCTTAGAGAAATAAAAAATCCCAACCACACCACAAACACCCAGAGCATAAGCAAATTCATTGAAATACCTGCGACTTGAAAACGCCAGATGTATAGCGGAGCTATGAGTATGGTTATGAAAAGCAAATAGTTCATAATTTGAAATATTTAGTGCGCTGCGACGCGCCTGCCGTCTCTGCTCCATTCGGTGATGGACCCAGCTCTGATCTCTATGGGATCAGCTTTGCGAAAGTGCTTGGCTGCGGCACCTGAAACTAAGCTTATATGCCTGCTTCCATCTAAGGCTTCCGGGATCTCCCATAGGTCTTTGTCTGCGGTCTCCCAATTTAAATGATCATAGCGCGAAAGATCAAAAGGATACGAATATTCTCGCAAATTTTTTTTGCCAGTAGCATTATCAAAGTATTCGTGAAAATAGCTCATCGCCAGTTCTCTTAAGGAGCGATACACCGGCTCCCGATAGCGTAACACCGCGTGGTTAGACTTGCTGATAGCACCCCAGCACTTCCCTTGTCGAAACAAGGTCACTACATGGTCGTCGTCCGGACGGCGAGCGCGGAGATCCATCAGTAAGGGCTTGTGCCCATGAAAGCGTAAGATGGATGCAGCTAACATGGCGCCTTCAAGACAATGCGCGGTGTTGTGCGACAACACTTGTTTTGGTGACCTACAGGTTTCACCCTTTATTTCAAAATTGGCAGGCAAAGTATTCAAAAAATCCTGCACCAAAGCAGGAGTTTTAAGCTTTTTGTAAAGTTTCTGCTGTTGGGTGTCCATAAACACTTACTCTTGCTCCGGAGCAAAACGCACCTGCATCCGCACAACCGCATCGTTCTCCGGCAAGCCAGACGGATTGTCTTTATAAAATTCTACATATCCATCAGGGGTGGTAGGTGTTTGGTATTCTAAACTCACCGTAAACGGTACATAACCTTCGCTCATCCAATCAGCCAATGCAGTGGCAACTCCGGAGGCAAGCTCTCTACCTTGACTGTCAAAAAGTTTGACTGGAAAACTGCCTTCAAAAAACCAACCACCTACAGCTTGCCCAGATAAATTGACCGGACTTTGGATAGCCGCTCCAGCTGCTAACTCTGGTACCACTACCTGCTCAGGGGCTTTTGTTCCGTCCACATCTTCTACGAAAACGACCTTACCCATACGACACTGGCGGGGAAAGCTTTCAGCAACTGGGTAGCCTGCGCTCACACACTGCTCAAAAGTAGTAACCAAAGTTTTCTGGTTGCTGTTTTTGTTTATAAACCAAAACAAGCCCAAAAGCACGGCTGCGACAAGTAGTAAAAAAGCAAAAATCCTCTGACGCGGCTGGCTAGACTTTTCATCTTTTGGTAATGGGAGCGATTCGGACATAAAGACTTACCTATCTAGGTACTTCTGAAAGTCGGTGCGATACATGTCTACCATAGCCATAAAAACTGCTACAAGTATGGGCCCTAGCAGAAATCCTATAAACCCAAACAAAGATACACCACCCAAAACGGACAACAAAACCAACAGCGGATGGATCTTAGCTGTTCTGCCTAAAAGTTTGGGGCCGATAAAATTGTCCACCAAACCAACTGCTAAAGCACCCCAGATGAGAAGGCCTATACCAGCACCAAAGTGGCCTGTTATAAGCAAGTAGCCAACTGCAGGCAAGATAGCAAGAGAAGTACCAACCGTGGGCACCAAAGCAGCTAAAACCGTAAACAGTCCCCACAAAAAAGGATTGGGTACGCCGAAAATCATATAGCCCACAGTAGCAACAACACCTTGAATCAAAGCGGTCATAAACTGCCCCTTGACCACACCGTTGACCGCAGCTGCGATTTTAGTAAACAAAATCTGCTCCTGATTGTCATCTATGGGGGAAAGGTCTACAAATACTTGTTTAAAGTGTTTGCCGTCTTTCAAAAAATAGTACACCGCAAAAAA
This sequence comes from uncultured Candidatus Saccharibacteria bacterium, assembly GCA_964470855.1. GTDB lineage: Bacteria > Patescibacteriota > Doudnabacteria > UBA920 > UBA920 > CAYYEK01. The sequence goes on along the minus strand of CAYYEK010000034.1, from coordinate 3,081 downwards.
AGTCAAAAACAGAGAAAAGATAAAAGTCGCCAAGTTAGAGATCAGTTTTGAAAAAGTCTGAAAAGCATTGACTGTAAGGTTGGAAGCGATACGATTTAAATCCTGGGACACAGTTTCCACAAAACCTTGGATCTGGATCGGCAGACCACTGACCAGCTGAGTCCTATCTATGGTTAAACCACCATTTTTCAAATCACTAACCAAGTTGTAAACCTCGCTAAATAAAACCTGCCCCAAAAGCAATAGCGGAACTAAAACTATGAGCAGCATAACCCCAACTGTGGCCAGAGCTGAAAGACTTTGGGACTTGATATGCTTAGCAAACCGATCATGCAACGGCAAGAACAGTACAGTTAAGATAAAAGCAAAAACCAGCAAACTAAAAAAAGGCCTAATGATGGAAAAAACTAACCCAGCTGTCAGAAGTAGAGCCAACAAAAATACTACGATCTGCATTCTTTTGTGATTGGTCATATGTGTTTGCTTGAGAAAAATGGACTAGGGGGGCTTAGCACTTGAATTAAAATGGAAGAGCAAGAGTGAGGAATGGGTAGTAGAGAATCTGGAAATAGGAAGATTTAAGCTAGAAGCTGAAAACCTAGGATTTTTTCCTCTCCTAAGATAGGAGAGGTAAGGTGAGGTATGAGATTGAAATTTTTCGTACCCCACCTAACCTCCCCTACCCTAGGGGAGGAAGGGAGATAATGAGTTTAGAATTGCGAATTTTAGATTGAAAATTGGATTAGAAACTCCTCCGCCTCGAGCGGGTCCGCCTTCCCGTCTCGCAAGAGCTTCACCGAGGCTAGTGGCGGAAAAACTCATAATTCAAAAGTACAAACTTCAACTGAAAACTTTAAACTTTTTGAAAATTTGATATTTAGATTTGTTTAGAGTTTAGAAATTAGAATTTAGAGTTTCAGTTTACCCAACCTAGTTAAATATTAATTGTCAATTGCCTGCCCCTGCCTTGCCGGCAGGCAGGCGTCCGTAGCTTCTAGCGAAGGCGGGTTAAATGTTACTTGTATTATACACTCTCTCGCTGTTTTGACAAAAGCTGGCTGCTTATGGCATAATTACAATGCTTTAAAACAAGCGATTTTTTTATGAACCAAAATATCCGAAATATTGCCATTATCGCCCATGTAGACCACGGAAAGACTACTCTAGTGGACGCCATGTTGAAACAGACCCACACGATTAAAGACGAATCCCAAGAACTGATCATGGATTCTGGAGACTTAGAGCGCGAGCGTGGCATAACCATCAAAGCGAAAAATGCTTCTCTGGTCTATAACGGAGTTAAGATCAACATAGTGGACACTCCCGGGCACGCAGATTTTGGCGGTGAAGTAGAAAGGACCTTAAAAATGGCTGATGGTGTCCTATTGTTGGTAGACGCTAAAGAAGGACCCATGCCACAAACCAAATTTGTCTTAAAAAAAGCTTTAGAGCTTGGACACAAGGCTATAGTGGTTATAAACAAGATAGACAAACCGGACGCCCAAGTGGATCACACCATTAACAAAACCTTTGACTTGTTTGTTCACTTAGGGGCCAATGACAGTCAACTTGAATTCCCCATCATCTACGCTTCAGGCATACGAGGACTGGCCAGCACTGATCCGGAAAAGCTGAAAGCCCTGCTAGCTGATCCATCCACTCAACCTGACATAAGCGATCTGTTTGATAGTATCATAAAATACATCCCAGCTCCGGAAGTCCAAACCGATCTACCTTTCGGCATGCTGGTGTTAGCCATAGCTTACGACAACTACATTGGCAAAATCGGCATAGGCAAAATCACAAGCGGCAAAGTCGCCAAATCACAACAGATTGCCAAATTGAAGCACGACGGCTCTAAAACTACCGGCAAGGTCACGGCCTTACAAGTCTTTGAAGGGATGAAGCCCAAAGATGTAGCTGAAGCCGAAGCCGGAGAGATCGTTGCTATAGCCGGGTTTGATGATGTGCAGATAGGAGAAACATTTGCCGACCCGCAAAACGGCACACAGATTGAACCGGTACATGTAGAGCCACCCACTGTAAAGATGACTTTCGGAGTTAACACTTCCCCATTTGCCGGCAGAGAAGGCAAGCTGGTTACTTCGCGCAATATCCGCGACCGATTGTACAAGGAACTGGAAACCAATGTGGCCCTAAAAGTAGAAGATACGGAAAAAGGTGATGAATTTTTAGTGTCCGGACGAGGCGAGTTGCATCTAGCTGTTTTGATAGAAACAATGAGACGAGAAGGTTTTGAGCTACAGGTTTCCCAACCGCAAGTGATCTTTCACGAACAAGAAGGACAAAGACAAGAGCCTTACGAGTTGGTCACTATAGATGTGCCAAGCGAGCACCAAGGAACTATCATAGAATCCATGGGGAAAAGAGGAGGTACCATGCTCTCTATGGACACACCACCGAACGGAGATGTCCACTTGGAGTACCTCATCCCAACGCGGGGACTGATCGGACTGAAAAGCGCCATGCTAACCAAAACCCGAGGCACCGCAGTCATAAATAACTTGTTTGACAGCTACAAGCCGGTTCACGAGATAGACGCGCACATCAACGACCACGGTTCACTTATCGCCTCTGAATCCGGGGTTTCCAACGCTTATGGGTTAAACAACGCCCAAGAACGAGGTATACTTTTCATCGGCCCAGCTACTGAAGTGTATGAAGGTATGGTTGTGGGGCAGAATTCCGTAGATTCGGACTTGGAAGTAAATATTTGCAAAACTAAAAAATTGACCAACATGCGCTCTGCTGGTGCAGATGAAGCCATCATCCTTACTCCTCACCGTCCTTTAGAACTGGACTTTGCTTTAGAATACATAGGCCCTGACGAACTGGTGGAAGTGACTCCGCAAAGCATAAGGATCCGCAAACGACTACTTACACTCAATGAACGCAAACGCGCGCAACGAGGCGCATAAGTTAAAAAGTTAATGCGTTGTTTGAAGTTAGAAGTTTACAGTTGAAGTTTTTCCGCCAGAGGCGGACCCGCCTGTGGCGGGGACTTTTGAGTTTTTCCGCCACTAGCCTCGGTGAAGCTCTTGCGAGACGGGAAGGCGGACC
>CAYYEK010000033.1:0-11215 GCA_964470855.1 uncultured Candidatus Saccharibacteria bacterium | reverse complement strand
TTTTTGTATCCTGTTTTTGAAAGTATAATTATGGGAAAATTTCCTGACATCACAACCCGGCAAGCCAAAATTTTAGCCGCCATAGTCAAAGAAAACTGCGAAACCGGCCAGCCGGTAGCGAGCAAAGATTTGGTAGAAAAGGACTACTTTGACTTGAGTGGAGCAACTATCCGTAACGAGATGCAGGCCTTGGAAAAGCTGGGGTTCATAATGCAGCCCCACACCTCCGCAGGACGAGTGCCAACTGATTTGGGCTTTCGGTACTTTGTAAGCGAGCTTATGGAGCACGTCAAACTCTCCATGAAGGAGCAAGAGCGGTTACGGGGAGAGATCCTAAAACTTCAATCCATCCAAATAGAGATGGGTAGGCGTTTGGCTAAACTGACCGCGGAAGTATCCGGAGATGCGAGCTTTGCGGTCTTCCCTGAAGGTTCGTCTGCAGCGGGTTTTTCCAATTTGCTGTCCAACCCTCAATTGACCACGGAAGACGCCAAAGCAGTGGCTGAGTTTTTTGACAAGTTAGACGAAAAAGCGCCGGAGCTGCTTAAAGAGTATAGTAACTCCGAGCAGCCTCAAGCAGTAATAGGTCAAGAGGTGAAGGAGGTTGCTTTGTCCAAGAATAGCGACTACAGCATGATCGTATCCGGGTTGCAGCTACCGTCCGGCAAAAAAGGCGTGTTGGGTTTGATTGGTCCTAAGTCCATGAAGTATCAGAAAAATATGGGACTGTTGGAGTACATAACAAAACTACTGGGTGGGGGTGCGAGTGTGATAGTACTTATGAAAGTTATAAGCGTCGCGACTTCGTACACTTAATCTTAAATTAAACCACAAAACGCAAAGGTCAAAACTGCAACTTAAAAACTTTAAAGTTTAAAAATAAGTTTCAGGTTTAAATTTGAAGTTTTAACTTTTGCCCTTTGATTTTTTAGTTAAAAAAAGACTTATGGAAGGACAAAACCAAGATGTAGACCAACAGGAAGAGGGAGTAGCTCCTCAAACTGCAGATGACTTGCAGGCTCAGCTTGCGAAGGCTTTGGCAGAAGCGGAACAAAACTTAGCAGGTTGGAAAAGAGCACAAGCGGACTTTGAAAACTATAAACGCAGGAAAGAAGAAGAGGGTAGAGAGCTGGTGGAGTTTGCAAGAGAAGTGGTGGTGGCCAAACTTTTACCCACACTGGATAGTTTGGAGCAAGCGCTTAGGCATGCACCAGAGGAGAATGAAGAATTAAGAATTAAGAATCAAGAGTTTTCAGACAAGTACGCAGACTGGCTGAAGGGTGTATCAGGATTAACTAAGCAGTTGGATAAGGCTTTAGAAGAGCTGGGAGTAAATAAGATAGAAGCGCTGGGGAAAAAGTTTGACCCAAATTTCCATGAAGCAGTCAGAGAGGTGGAGGGCGAAGAAGATGGAGTAGTAGTAGAAGAGTACCAAGCGGGCTATAGCATCAATAACAAAGTCATACGTCCCAGTCAGGTTGGTATAGGGAAGGGCTAGGGCTAACATTTGACAATTGACAATTGACATTTAACAGGGGACATAAATTAGACATTAGGTATATGAAGTTAGAAGTTACACTACTATGCCGTTAGAAGATCCGCTCCAAAATGAGCCGAGTATCTGGGAAAAAGTTTTTGGCAAGCCAAACTCCGGCCTAGTCCAGTCCATAAAGCAGTATTTGCACTATTGGATTGCAGCTGCGATTGGCTTTGTGGCACTAGTTGTGGGGATAATAATTTGGCTCATTAGTAGTAGCTGAGGTGTAGAGATTTGAATCTTGAATTTAGAATCTAGAGTAGGGGATGACGAATAGCGACCAAAGGTAATGAGTAATTAGTAACAAGTTAAAAGGATCTTACAAGAACTTAAAAATACAAGTTGTCATTCTGAACTTGCCTGTCCGCCAAAGCCTTGGCGTAGGTGGAATTCAGAATCTAGTGCTGAAGGCCTGGATTTCGGCTCCCTCCATAGGCGGGCAGGCAAGGCCGGAATGACAAATAAAAAATTATATTTTTTTCGAATTTCGTTATTAGAATTTCGAATTTGGAGAAACACTTATGGGAAAAATTATAGGTATAGACTTAGGAACTTCCAACAGCGCAGCTAGCGTTATGGAAGGTGGTACGCCGGTGATCATCCCGGCAGCAGAAGGGGCTTCTTTGGGTGGCAAGGCTTTTCCGTCTTATGTGGCATTTACCAAGGACGGTGAGCTTTTAGTGGGCGAGCCAGCCCGCCGACAAGCGGTAACTAACCCAGATGGCACGGTTTATGAAGCCAAGCGGAAAATGGGCACTAAAGAAAAGTTTACTGTGAGTGGTAAGGAGTACGCGCCTGAACAGATTTCTGCGTTTATACTGCAAAAGATCAAGCGCGACGCGGAGACTTTCTTGGGCGGACCGGTAGACAAGGCAGTGATAACGGTGCCGGCTTATTTTGACGATGCACAACGACAGGCGACTAAGCACGCAGGCGAGATCGCAGGCCTAGAAGTAGTTCGCGTGATCAATGAACCTACAGCCGCGGCCTTTGCCTATGGTTTGGACAAGTCTTCGGCTCGTGACCAGAAGATCTTGGTGTTTGACCTGGGTGGCGGTACTTTGGATGTGACTATAATGGATTTTTCAGAGGTAGATAACCAGGCGACTTTTGAGGTGATGTCCACTTCCGGAGACACTCAACTGGGTGGCAAAGATATGGACAAGGCTTTGATAGACTATGTCTTACAAAGTTTTAAAACCGAATCCGGCATAGATGTGTCTACTGACCGCATGGCTATGAACAGGATCCGCGAAGCGGCAGAAAAGGCGAAGATAGAGCTGTCTACCACTTTGGAAACGGAAGTCAACCTGCCGTTTATCACTGCTGACCAGTCCGGACCAAAACATTTGCAGATGAAGATCACACGGGCGAAACTGGAAGAGCTTATCAAGCCCATAGTAGAACGCATGCGCGCGCCAGTGACTCAAGCTTTAACCGATGCCAAGCTTTCTTCCCAGCAGATAGACAAGATCATCCTGATCGGTGGTCCAACTCGGATGCCGCTAGTGCAAAAGTTTGTGGAAGATTTTATAGGTAAACAAGTGGAGCGTGGAGTGGATCCGATGGAGGCTGTAGCTAAGGGTGCGGCTATCCAAGCCGGGATCTTGTCCGGAGATGTGCAGGGTAAAGAGATCTTGCTTTTGGATGTCACACCTCTGACCTTGGGATTGGAAACTATGGGCGGGATCCGCACTCCTTTGATTGACCGTAACACTACCATCCCAACTTCCAAATCTCAGGTCTTTTCTACTGCAGCGGACAATCAGACCAGCGTAGAGATCAATGTTTTGCAAGGGGAGCGCGAATTTGCTGTAGACAACAAATCTCTGGGTAGATTTATCCTAGACGGGATACCACCAGCACCGCGCGGCATACCTCAAGTGGAAGTGACTTTTGACATAGATGCCAACGGTATCTTGACTGTAAAGGCTACGGACAAGGCAACTGGTAAAGCTCAGCATATCACTATCCAGGGGTCCTCGTCTTTGTCAAAAGAAGAAGTAGAAAAGATGAAAAAAGAAGCCGAGGCTCATGCAGCGGAAGATAAAAAGCGTCGTGAAGTTGTGGACCTGCGAAACCAAGCAGACCAGCTGATCGCTGTTTCGGAAAAAACCTTGAAGGATGCCGCAGCTCCATCGGCAGGTTCAGGGCAAACAAGCCTTAAACCTGAGGATAAGGCGCTAGTGGAAGAGAAGATAAAAGCGCTGAAAGAGGTGAAAGACAAAGATGACTCTACTGCTATACAGACAGCGATGCAGAGCTTGTCAGATGCGGTACAAAAAGTTGGCGCAGCTATGTATGCGCAACAACAGACAGAGAGCTCTAATCAGACAACAGAAAGTGCTACGGATGCACAAACCGGGTCTTCGCAGGATGCTTCAACCGTGAATGCGGAGTACAAAGAAGTGGATGATAAGAAGTAGGCAGAAAACAGTCGATAGTCGTTAGTCGATAGTCGTTAGTCGATAGTCGTTAGTTGTTAGTCATTGGCCACTGTGGCTCGTTACTCAGTTTCCTCCCCTAGGGTAGGGGAGGTTAGGTGGGGTACGAAAAGAGGGGTTTATACCTCCCCTAACCCCTCCTATATTAGGAGGGGAAGAGGAGAGAGTCGTCCATTTGCTATTCGTCCCCTCGCCCCGCCTGCTGAAGACAAGTATCGGCGGGCAGGCTATCCTCTACCCGAGGGAGAGGGGAAGGGGAGAGGGTTGATCATTCGCTTTTTCTGGCCATCATCATAGTTATTGTAATGATTTTTCTTTCTTCTTAATTCTAGATTCTATATTCTATATTCTATTTTTTCATTCCGTGCGATTAGTGTATCTGTAAAATATTTATCATTCTAATTTCTACCATTTAAGTCTTAGTGAAAAAAATTATGGAACAAAATCAACCCCAAGGCCAAGGCCAAGGACAGAATCAAAATTCCCAACCCGGGCAATCAGGGCAACCGCAGCAGATCCAGGTGAAGGTGTCAGACAAAGTGCTGCGCGGACAGTATAGTAACCTCGCGCAAGTGGCGCACACTTCAGAAGAGTTTGTGCTGGATTTTATGACCATCCTCCCGCCTGCGGGGCAGCTCACATCTAGAATCTTACTTGCTCCTAGTCACTACAAAAGATTTGTCAGAGCACTGGAGGAAAACTTAAAACGATATGAGGAGCAATTTGGTACTATCCAGTTGGCTGTGGTGCCTGATCAAAAGATTGGGTTTAAAGTAGACTAACTAGCATGTACCTAATACCTAATACCTTATAGACTATGGAGCAAAAGAAAGGATATAAAGATTTATTGGTTTGGCAGAAGTCTATGGAAGTGACCAAGTTGGTTTATGAGTTAACTGTCGATTTTCCAGACAGCGAACGGTTCGGTTTGGTAAGTCAACTAAGAAGGTGCGCCATATCTATACCCTCCAATATCGCTGAGGGGAGGTATAGGGGTAGTAAAAAAAGTTATAGGCAGTTTCTAATAATTGCATTTGCTTCCGGGGCTGAGCTGGAGACCCAATTGGAGCTATCCGTCATGCTAGGGTTTGTAACAAGTGCTCAGAAAAAAAGAGTGAGTGAGCTACATGCCGAGGTTATGAAGATGTTGAATGTAATGATTTCTCGCATGCAGGAGTAAATTTCTATCAGGTATTAGGTAAAAGCTAAAAGGTAACCTATGGCCAAAGATTTGTACCAAATTTTAGGTGTGGATAGGTCTGCATCAGCAGACGAGATTAAACGCGCCTACAGAAAGCTGGCCCACCAGTATCATCCGGACAAGGGTGGGGGCAATGAAGAAAAGTTCAAGGAGATCAACGAAGCCTATCAGGTTTTGGGAGATGAGCAGAAGCGCAAGTCATACGATCAATATGGGTCGGCTTTTACCGGCGCCGGACCAGGCGGAGCTGGTGGGTTTGGTGGATTTTCCGGCCAGGGCTTCAACCCATTTGAGGGGTTTTCCGCTCAAGGCGGATCAGCTTATGGGTGGGGCAATGGAGTGGAGTTTGATCTGGGTGATATCTTTTCTGATTTATTCGGGGGTGGTGGCAGGAAGCAGACCAGACGAAGTAAGGGAGTGGATTTGGAGCTCCCGGTCACTATAAGCTTTGAGGACTCTATGCGGGGAGTAACAAAAACGGTTACCATAGACAAAACAGATCGTTGCAAGGAGTGCCAAGGTACTGGTGCTAAACCAGGTAGTAAAGTCGTGACCTGCAATCGTTGTCATGGGCAGGGCCAGGTTATAGGCCAGAAGCGAACAATCTTTGGTGTAGTGCAGTCGGCAACTACATGCGATGTCTGTGAAGGGGATGGTAAAACACCCGAGCAACCGTGTGGCGAGTGCGGGGGTAGTGGCATGAAAAAAAGAGAAAAAACTTTGGAGATAAAAATTCCAGCCGGGATAGACAACGGTCAGCGGATTCGTATTCAAGGTGAGGGCGAGGTGGGTTACCGTGGTTCCCAGCATGGTGACTTATATGTGGTAGTCAAAGTTCAGCCTTCCAAAGAATTTCGTCGCGATGGTGATAATTTGTATAAAGACTTGCCGGTGAGTTTTGTGCAGGCCACCTTAGGCACGCGTTTGGAAGTGGCTTTGGTTGACGGTAAGATTGAAGTAAAGGTACCTGCTGGAACACAACCCGGCACGGTGATGAAAGTGGGAGGGAAAGGCGCACCCGTAGTAAACTCCGGCAGGAAAGGGGATTTGTATCTGACAGTTCGGGTGGTGGTTCCGAACAAATTATCTAAAAAAGAAAAAGAGCTGGTGATGGAATTGGCCAAGCTCCGTGGAGAAGCAGTGGAAGTAAGCCAGTCTTTTTGGGACAATATCAAAGACAGTTTTTAAATTTCGGACAGGCTTAGCAGGACAACTGCCAATACTACTATAAAAATTCCGAAAAATTGAAGTTTGTTTATTTTTTCTTTATTTACCACCACGCCTAGGACAGCAGCTACCGCGATATAACCTTCGCTGATGGCCGTGGTGATGGCGATGGGTATGAGGGTGGCGCTAAACGCAAACGCGGTCCAAGCAATAGTGTCCGCCAGTCCCATAGTGACCAGCTCTTTTTGTCCGTGAGTGTTGATCTTTTTGAAAGTTTTGTTACTGTTAAGTACCACAGCCCACGAGATCATTGCCAGAGTTAGGTACACAAACCAGTTGATGATAAATGGGTTGGTTAGTCTTGCGCCTAGTCCGGTAAGAAAATTTGTCGCCCCCATAAGTAAAGCTGCTAGAATGGCAAGTCTTACTCCTTTTTCGGTGAAGAGTTTTTTTAGTTCCAGCCGGCCTTTACTAGTGATAAATAGTATCCCTATAAAAGTTAAAAGCACCAGACCGATCTGGTTTGTATTTAGGTGCTCGCGGATAACTATGCTTGTTATGATAAGGGTGGTGGGTATTTCCAGCGCGTAGACGGGGTCTATAACAGCAAGCTTACCTAGCCGTAAAGCTTCAAAGTCGGTGAATGCGGCAAAAAATGTAACTATACCAGTAACCAGAAGAAAAATTAACACTGCTGGGTTTGACCAAAAAATAACGCTTGTCAGCGTGTTCCAAATAAAAGGGGTGAGAAGTAAAAGGCCGATACTAGAAAGCGCGGCCATGGTCCTCCAGTCACCAAACCTTCTGGTATTTCGGGCTATAAAAAAATCATCAAGCGCCCAAGCTAGCAACGCAATCAGTGCAAATATAATTCCTAGGCGCATATTAAGAGTGATCAAAGGCTTGCCTGTCTAAATAAAGATTGACTGCCACCAGGTCTCTTTGGCATTATATCACCCAAGTTGGGCTTACAGCTATTGGTGTATCATCTTTTTCGCGGCCGCGAAAAAGATGATACAATGCATGTAGGTCTTGGTGTAGAGGGTGGGGCAGGGTAGAAAGCAGATTGGGCGAAAGTTGAGCATAACAAGATCGTGATAGGTATTGAACACAACGTAAAATATGATTAGAGACCAAGCAAAGCTAACTAAAACTAGCATGGTTCTTATAGCACTGGTAGAGGCTGGTGGTTTACTGCATCGTATGAATTTACTTGGGTCAATGCGCCTGGCGCTCCAAGGGGAACTACGCAAGCGCATAGTTGAGCGAGAGGTGACTCAAGCATTGCAAGGATTAATTAACCGAGGCTTAGTTAGATGCGAATATCAAGAAGCAAAGCGGATAGTTAAATTGACGAACAAAGGACAACTTGAGGCATTGTTTCGTAGATCGAAATTGCCACATATACATCAGCGATGGGATGGTCGTTGGAGGGTGGTAATTTTTGATATTCCAGAGCAGGCTAGTTTGGTGAGAGATAGGTTGAGAAAGTTGTTGAAGGATTATGGGTTCAAGGCGTTACAAGCCAGTGTTTATATCTCGCCTGTTGGATTAAATCCAGATGCCGTTACTTATCTGAAAAAATCTGGGCTTATCAGGTATATAAGGATGTTTAGGGTAGACAAGTTCGACACCGATGATGATTTGAGGAAGCTTTTCAAAGTATAAGTGAGTCTTCTTTTTTTCGTGGCCACGAAAAAGAGAAGATAGAAGGGGTCAGTGGTTTTTGAGGTGTGATTTTGATGTATGTAGATAAACAAAAATTTTTGATATAATGCAACTATGGAACTGGTAGAGAAGTTTAAAGATTATTTGTTTGCATTCAACTGGCATGAGCCGAGTTGGAGTTTGTTTATCTTACTTTTTTGGATAGTAGCTTCGGTTCTGTACGCGTTGGCTGCGGGCAGGGGCCGGTTGCTTAGCATATTGGTGTCGGTCTATATGGCACGGCTTTTAGTTATAGAGGCTCCGTTTTTGCAAGACCTGGTCAATGACCGGCTCAATATCGCCACAGCCTCGCTGCAACAGTTGGCCACTTTTAGCGTGCTGTTTGGTTTTTTGTTTTTATTTTTATCAAAGTACGGCTTCCGCAGCTCCGCTGAAGGACGCGGTGGTGCACTTTTGAGTTTTGGGGTGCCGTTCGCATTTCTGCAGCTAGGACTCTTGATAAATATCGTTTTAGGATTTTTACCTGCAAGTATTACAGACGGCTTTGAGCCTTTGATCAGATTTATCTTTTTAGACTATGGCGCTAACTTTTTCTGGTTGGTATTGCCAGTGGTATTTTTGGTAGTGTTCGGCAGGTTTGTCGCCCACAGGCAGGAGTAAAGTTAACGCAAATTGCAAATTATATATTGCAAATTGAGTATTTAGAAAAAGATTTTACGAGCTGGTTTTTAGCCTTAAAGTAATACCGGTGGACAGAAGCCTGCCGGTTTGTTGTTTTAAACATAGCTCGCCACACAAGATTTGAGAGCTGTTGTGGGGTTTAATGTTGTCTTCAAATACGTTTTGTAAAGCTATGGCAGAGGTGTTGGTTGCATAGGCGTTGATGAGGAAAAAACGAAAATCGTTACTCATCAGTTCCCGGCAATCTGCTAAAAGCCTTGGAAAGTCTTCTGCAAATTTCCACACTTTACCTTGTGGAGAATGTCCAAAAGCGGGTGGGTCCATCAAGATTCCGTCGTATTTTGCTCCTCTTTTTATCTCTCTTTTTACGAATTTACTGGCATCGTCTAGAATCCAGCGGATAGAGTCAGGGGCTAGCCCATTGATTTGCTGGTTTTCTTTGGCCCAAGAGATAGCGGGTTTGGAGGCGTCTACGTGAGTTACAAAACAGCCAGACTTTGCCAGCAGGACACTAGATGCACCAGTATAGCCAAATAGGTTGAGAATTTTGAATCTAGAATTTTGAATCTTGGTTTTACTTTTGTCCGAAATTCTAGCTTCTGGATTCAAGATTCTGTCCGATAGCCATTCCCAATTTGCTGCCTGTTCTGGAAATATGCCAGTATGTTTGAATGGAGTAAGGCGTGCTGAAAGTTTTAAATTTTTCCAGCAGACCTCCCATGAGTCAGGAAGAGGGCGAGAGGTTATCCAGTTTTTGTTTTGGAATTTTGCATCTGCCTTGTCCCACTCAACTACTGGTAGTGTTGGTTGCCATATGCTTTGCGGATCTGGTCTGCTTAGACGGTATGGTCCCCACTGTTCTAAACGAAAGCCAGCCCCTGAATCCAGGAGCTGGTAATCCCATTGAGTTTGAAAATTGAAGATGTCCACAAAGGGTGAAAAGGTTTACTTGGCTATGATGTCGACCAAGGTGAACTTTTCTACTGTGCCATTGGCCACCATTTTAACTTCTTTATTTACCAGTTGGCTAAAGTCGCGGCTGGTTCTAAGGTAGAATACGCTGTTGGCTGTTTTGATCATATAGTTACCCCGGCTTGCGCTGTCGGAGACCAACAGAGTTCCTTCTCTGATGAGGCTGCCAGTTGGAGTAGTAGATGTAGTGGTTTTGGCGGGAGTGGTAGAGGTTGGGCTAGAGGGTTGGTTGGAGCCGGGCGTGGACTCGGTAGAGGTTTGTTCGGTTGCGGGCTTGGAGTTGTTTTGGGATGATTGCTCCTCTGGCTTTCTGTTGACTGAAATAATAATCAAAACGACGATAACTACAATGGCTATAATTAGGCCTTTGTTTTTGCTGACAAAATCTGAATTCATAAAGTTTTTACGCATTTAATACTTTTCTATAGTTTTATGGAAAATCAGAAACTTGTCAAAGGAGGTTCTGGTTTTTTTATACGCACTTGCTCTTGCCAAGCAGGCAAAAATATTAGATAATATGCAGGTTAGGTACAAATACGGGTTCGTAGCTCAGTCGGTAGAGCAGCTCCCTTTTAAGGAGACGGTCGTGGGTTCGATTCCCACCGAACCCACCAATGCTGTTTAGTTTAGCTTATCAGCATACAGGTTGGCAGTGTTTGGCTGGTTTGCTTGAAAAGTCGGGTTAAATTCCCAAGTCTGGTAAGAGCGTGTAAAAAAATTGAAGATCATCATACTCTAAATCGTCAGGTGCCCAAAACAGGAAGTATTTCGGTTTTGGGTTTTTTGTTGCCCGGCAGGCGTATTATCAGAATGGTGGTATAATAAGATAAATTATCCAAGGTAGATGAAAAATAAACAAAAAGGTTTTACTTTGATAGAGATCCTGGTGGTGGTAGCCCTAATCGGTTTTTTAGCGTCTGTGGTTTTAGTGTCTTTGAATGTTGCGCGGATACGCTCTAGAGATGCTAAGCGCTTGGGCGATATGTCTCAGCTCCAAAAAGCTTTGGAGTTGTATTATGGTAACTACAAAGGTTATCCTGGAGCTTCAGCTGGGAGTCCGTTGCTTTCTACAGCAGAGGTATCTAGGATTCCGACTGCTCCCATCCCGGCTGACGGCGCATGTGACAGCCTGACCAATCCAGTAGGAGAGTCAGCTAACACCTATTATTATGTGCCTACTGGCTCGGTAGTGATAGATGGTAATACTGTGTATTCTAGTTATAATTATTATTTTTGCTTGGGTAGGGAGACTGGTAACCAGACACCAGGCCGCAAAACCTTGACGCCGCTCGGGGTTGAAGTTTACTAGCGAAGTGTGGGCTAGACTAAATAACTAGAGAGAGGAAAACTCCCCTAAGCCCACTCTTGTGAAAGCCTGAGTAATTTTTTTAGGTTGAAGACTTTAGAAAAGAGGGGGGTTGAGGTGGGATACCTCCCCTAGCCCCTCCTACTTTAGGAGGGGAAGAGGAGAGGGGCCTTCTATTTTAGGAGGGGAAGAGGAGAGGGGCCTTCTTATATTTAGAGGATGAAATATTAGAGGAGGGA
>CAYYEK010000032.1:0-11252 GCA_964470855.1 uncultured Candidatus Saccharibacteria bacterium | reverse complement strand
ATCCGCCAAACTAAACGCTGGTTATGTTACACCGGACAAGCCTACTTTTAAGCTCGGCCCCTTGGGTGTTTTTCCGGACCATATATATTTTAAGGGTTTGCACTTGGAAAATCACTGGGTGGCAGACTGGTACCAGATGTCTGACCATAAGCCCATTTTTGCCGATTTTTCACCGGAATTAGTTTAAGGAGGGGGTTGACAAAAAGGGTATTTTTGCTAGAATTTGTTTATCCAATGACAGTTGGCCTCCGACCGAAGCGTCGGGGTTAAATCCCTATACATGGGAGCCCGCCGAGGAGAAGAAATTAGCTTATAGCTTTCAGCTGTTAGCTTATAGAAACTTCAACTCGGGGAAACCCGAGATTTATTTTTTCTCAAGAACGGTCAATGGAAGTATAAAAAGGTCGAAACTGGAAGTAAATTACAAATCCTAATATCTAAACTCTAAACAATATCTAAATTCAAATGTTTTAAGTTTTTAAACTTGGAAAATTGTTTGAGATTTAGAAATTCGGATTTAGGATTTAAACTAAGTTATGGCGAAAACAAGAAAGCAAAAACAACAAGACCTAGATGAGCTAGTGGACAAGATGAAGTCTGCTAAGTCTGTGGTGCTAAGTGAGTACCGTGGTACTCCGGTTAAGGATGTGGATAAGTTTCGGGCTGCGATGCGTAAAGAAAATGTCTACACCAAAGTCTATAAAGTGACTTTGGTTAACAAAGCCTTGCAAGCATTGGGGATAGACCAAGCTGTAGACTTTAAGTTGCCGGTAGTACTGTCCTTTTCTTCAGAAGATGAGGTTGCTCCCGCTCGCATAGTCAAGCAGGTATCTAAAGAGGTGAAGACCATAGATATCTTAAGTGGCGTTGTGGGTGGTAGCCTACTTAACAAAGAACAGATGATGGTTTTAGCTGACTTGCCAAGCAAGCAGGAGTTGAGGGCCAAGCTGGTTGGTACCATAAACGCTCCGGTGTCTGGATTTGTAAATGTCCTTGCTGGCAATATCCGCGGTCTTATAAACGTTCTTAATGCGGTAGCGGCTAAATAGCTTATAGCTGTTAGCTTGTAGCTGTTAGCTTATAGCTGTAAGCTTTAGTTAGATAGTGCAGAAGATATTTCATTATTTTTAAATTAATAATTCTAAATATATTTATGTCAGAAGAAAACAAGGTAGAAGTGCCAGAGAAATTTAAGTCTTTGGTAAGCGAAATAGAGAAACTTTCTGTTTTAGAACTTTCCGAACTGGTAAAAGTTTTGGAAGAAAAGTTTGGGGTAAGCGCGGCTGCTCCTATGATGATGGCTGCTGGTCCTGCTGCTGGTGGCGCTGCTGCCGGTGCTGCTGCTGAAGAAAAGACTGACTTTACAGTTGAGCTGACCGATGCTGGTGCTAACAAGATCAATGTTATCAAAGTGGTTCGCGAAGTAACCGGTTTGGGCTTGAAAGAAGCCAAGGACGTGGTTGACGGTGCGCCAAAAGCTGTAAAGGAAAATATCCCAGCAGCTGAAGCCGAAGAGTTGAAGAAAAAACTCGAAGAAGCCGGCGCGAAAGTGACTTTGAAGTAACCTTCAAAGTCATCCTGAGCTTTGCCGAAGGATTAGGGTAATCCCAAGTCACCCCGAGCTCTGTCGAAGGATCCTGGGTAATCCCAGTCACTCCCCCTACCCCCTCTTTAGAAAAGAGGGGGTATTTTAAATATACCTCACCTAACCTCTCCTATATTAGGAGAGGAAGGGGAAGATTTAGGATGGAGAAGGTGTAGGGTAGTTAATTTAAATTGACCTTCAGAAGGGTGCCGGAGTTTAGTACATATACTACTCCTCCTGCTTCGTCTACGTAAAAATCTTGGGCGCCTTTAAGTTGCTCGCTGGCTAAAATTTTAATGAGTGTGCCTTTTTTGTCAGTTATGATAATCCTACCAGTAGGATCTAAGAGGTAAACATTTTTAATTTTAGGCGCTGTATGAATCTTGCCTGCAGGATTAAGCGGGGGAGTGAGTGTAGGAGTAGAGAAGGGGACCTGCTTGCCCGCGGTGAACTTTACCACGCCATTGGTGGTTAGCGCGTAGACGCTGCCGTCAATAGCGATATCGTAAGCATTGACCAGGATGGGGTTGGCGACCGAAACTTGTGGTTTGCTGATGGTGGTTTCGGAAACTTGGAAACTGGTAACCTGACCTTTTTCCGTGTCTAGGATGTAAACCCGGCCATTGGTTTCGTACTTGTCTAATGCTACCAAGAAGCTTGGTTTGGGCAGATTTTGGTAGAAGGGATCACCCGTTTCCCCGCTGCCCGGTGTCCAGACTCGTAAACCTTGTCCGTCAAAAATAATCGTGCGCAAGGAATCTAAGGAAGTGGAATTGAGGATTTCGGAGTTAGATTTCAATTTGCCGTCGGAGATCTCACCGGTGGCGATATCGAAGCTGACCAGGGTTTGCCCTGTGGCTGTGGCAAAGATGCCTGGAAGAGAGATGAGATGGTTTGAGCTGCTTAAGCTTCCCAAAGTTTGGATGGTAGCTGGTGTGATGTTGAGAATTTTGTTTTTCAATCCATCTAACCTACTCCTGGTTTGCGAGAGAGTTTGTTGCTGGTCTGGTAGGTCGGTGTTGATCTGTGTAAGTTTTGACTCTGCTTCGCTTAACAATTCTAGGGCGGCTGCAGTATCCTTGAACAAAAGCTTGCTTTCCGCATCATTTGCCAAAGACTCCACACTGGCTATGGCCTGAGTGAACACCTGCTGTTTTGTGGTGGCTTCCTTGCGTTGTCTGGAGAAGATGATATTTGTGCTTATCGCTAACACTAGCACTAAGATAGATACTATGAAGAATTGCTTGGGTCTACTTGCAGTTTTGAAGTTTTGAATGGGCGCTCTGTAGTCAAAATTTTTATAACCCTTGGCCTTCTCTTTCAAAAACCCTAAGCCCTGCCCGCCAAACTCCGCTAACTTGCCCAGTTTATCTACACTGACTTTGGGCTTTTGGGCCGCTTTTTGGAGACTCTTCCAGATGTTGGCCGCGGTTTCTTTGTTTAAGAATTGCTTAGCGTTTTTAGTGAGTTTTTCAGTGATCTTTTCTGGTTCGTTGTTGAAGGTGGTGGCGGTCAAACCCGGGGAGTTATTCTCGGATTCGGCTGGAACTTCCTGGATGAGTAAAGTGCCGAATGCAACTTCTGGTCCAGCGTTGTCCTCTAAGAGCTGTAAGATTTCTTGCGCGCCTATCTCCAAAGTGTTATTTTCTAGGATTTTTTTAATCCTGTCCAAGGATAGGTGGTTGAACAGTTCCTTGGTGGTGAGGATGATGATGTCTTGCGCCTTTAATTTACCGTTAGAAAATGTATCAAAAGTTTTCAAAGGATGCTTCCCTTCGGATAGCTCTACTATCTCGGTTGCTTCTCCGTTTCTGATCAATAGCGCACTGGTTTTGCCCGTGGCTGCTACATAGAGTGTGGTGTTTTTTCTGGCTGCTACAAGTGCGGAAATTTTACCGGTCCAGTTTTGTTCGCCTAAAGAGTTTAGTTTGCCTAGTTCCTCGTTGATCTGTCCTAGGGCGGTTTCAAAGCTTGCCTCGTCGCAATTTTGTCTGAAAGCTCTTTTAAGGGTGGCTAGGAGTGCTTCGGAGATGCGTTCGCAGTCACTAACGGCGGCAGGGTTGAGTACTGGCAGGGAAACTACCGCAAACAGTTCACAGTCGCCCGCAGCAGCCTTCTCCGCCATAGTGACTACATACGAGCTGGTTTGTTTTACATTTCCAAGGGTGATCTTGGCGACATTGGTTTCCAGATGGTCCATAGTGGGTCTTTGATCTAACGAGTGATAGGAAAATACCTTTACAGATAGTATATCACTGATTTGCTTTCCCAGTCACTTTCTTGTATATTGGGGAAAAATACATTGGAGATGTAAAATATGAGCAATTCGGATATTGGCGACAAGGAAGAAGTTATGATTTTAAGGGATTATCTGGCGGTGGATCGGACCAAGCTTGCAAATGAGCGGACTTTTTTAGCTTATATCAGAACTAGTCTGACTTTGATCGTGGCTGGTGGTACGGGTTTACACTTTTTTCGACACTGGGCTATGCAGGTGCTGGGTTGTAGTTTAGTGTTGTTGGGAGCGTTTGGGTTTGTTTTTGGGTTTCTAAACTTTAAGAAGGTAAAAAGCAATCTGGCAAAAATATCAAAAAGTGAGTACTGGCTTTAGACGATATGTGTTTTGAGATGATTGGACAAAAATGGGTATAACTGGTAAAATTTGCTGGTTCGTGGCATTGCCGGATTAGCTCTCCGACGCTATGGTCGGAGCAGGCCCCGACGCTATGGTCGGAACTGTGCATCCGGTCCCGCAATTTACATGCGGGATAAATGCCGCAACGGTTTTGCCTGCCCGCCAGTCGCCGAGCGCCGAAGTAGCTCAGCTGGTCAGAGCAACGGTTTTGTAAACCGTAGGTCGTGGGTCCGAATCCCACCTTCGGCTCCAGGCGATCGGCAGGCGGGTAAACCCTAGGTGGTCCCGGTCTCGCACCGGGTCAGCCGGCTATGAGGGAGCACCAAATCCTAAATTCTAAATTCCAGATTCTACATTCAGAGTTTTAGGTAACAGTAAGAGTTTGGGGAAGGAGTTTTAGGGTCTAGGAGTTTAAGGTTAGAAGTAATTTTTAAATCCCTTGTTTTAATCCCTTGTTTAGTATTAAGAAATTAGAATTTAGAGTTTAAATATTTTATGCCAATAGATCACAGGATAGGTATGGAGTGTACAGTTTGTAAAAATATAAACTATTACACTCGTCGCAATAAAAAAAGTCCAACCAACAACCTACACAAGAGGTTGGAGTTTGAAAAGTTCTGCAAACACTGCAAGAAAAAAACTGCGCATAGGGAGACGAAGTAGTGTTGGTCACATTTGACATTTGACCTTTGACCATTGACTTTGCAGTAGGTCTGTATTAAGAAGTTTTTGTATTGTATTCGAGAAGGTGTTGTTCAGTAGTGTTACCCCGAGTCACACCTTGTTGATTAAGTGGGGGAGTCGTACAGTGGTAGTACCCTGGTCTCCCCGCCTACCATTTAACAAATTTTTTGCTATTTTGGATGGGGGCTTGGTGTAGTGGTAACATTCTTCTCTCCAAAAGAAGAGACGTGGGTTCAATTCCTACAGCCCCTGCCACGTAAAATTCGTTAGCAGACTAACTCATCATATGGCAAGCCACGTAAAATTTCATCACGTGGCAGGCCACAATACACTCAAGCAAACGCTTGGGTTTTTTGTTAGTGGGTAGGCGAGAATAGAAGCATGTTTGTTACTAGGTTCATGTGTATGCGAATTCGTGCAATACTACAATGCTATATAGTATTGTAGTATTGCAGAAGAACTGTCTAAAATTTAAGTTTCTAAAAATGTACTCTTTTTGGTATGATGGGTTGGTAAATAATGCTTAGTTTATGTTTCTATCCAGAAAACAAATTCAACTAGCCCAAGAAGCAGGAGATCTGGTTATCTCTCCATTTTCCGAACAAATGCTGAAGCCCGCCAGCTATACCTTAACTTTGGGTAATGTGCTTATAGATGCTGTTACCGGCGAGGAGATTGGCATAACGGCTCAAGGATTTGTGTTGTAGCCAGGAAAGTTTATTGTTGGCAAGACTAAAGAGTGGTTGAATTTAAATGCTAGGTACTTATGTATTTTTGGCACAAGGGGGTCGGTGGCTCGACAAGGGGTGGACGTGTTGCAGAGTTCCAGTATCGCTGAGCCTGATACTGATGCCGAGATAATTTTTTGAAATCGTAAACCATGGGGCAAAAGAAGTATTGCTAACTCCTGGTATGCCCATAGTAAAAGCAATTTTTTGTCCAGTGAGAAAAGAATATTAGTTTGAAAGTATGGAGTACGGATGGCGT
Source organism: uncultured Candidatus Saccharibacteria bacterium (assembly GCA_964470855.1). Lineage (GTDB taxonomy): Bacteria > Patescibacteriota > Doudnabacteria > UBA920 > UBA920 > CAYYEK01. The sequence continues at coordinate 5,361 of CAYYEK010000032.1, read as the reverse complement.
GATAGTCAGCACTGGGTTTGTCTTTACGGACATGTAAATGATGAGGCGACACTTGTGTGTTTAGCAAAAATTTATACCCCATTAATTACAGAGTCAGGTTTAAAGAATGTTGAAACTCCTTGCGGGCAACGACAACCGCCTCGATTAGTTACTGCTAAAAATAAGGGTGGAGTGGGATCGTCTCGGTCCAGAAAATAACGTTAATGTTTATTTTGTGGTTGCATTAGAACAGGGTGAAGTATGAAGATAGGTGTTTTTGATAGTGGTGTGGGTGGCTTAATCTTGTTAAAAGGTATTATCAAAAAATTGCCGCAATACGATTATGTGTATTTGGGCGATACAAAGCGAGTGCCGTATGGCGGTCGCTCTAAGGAGACGATTTACCGCTTTACAAAACAGGCCGTAGAATACTTATTTAAGAATGATTGTAAGTTGGTGATCTTGGCTTGCAATACGGTGTCTGCGGTAGCACTAAGGAAGCTGCAACAGTCGTGGCTTCCATATAATTATCCAGACCGGCGGATACTGGGGGTGATCGTGCCTACTTTAGAGCAAATTGCACAAACCAAGGGTTTAGATAATGTGGGGCTTATCGCCACCAAGGCCACCGTAAACTCTAAGGCATACACGCGTCAGCTAAAAAAACTAAATCCGAAGAAAATAGTAGTTCAAAAAATTACTCCTAAACTCGTGCCGCTTTTGGAGCAAGGGCAGTTGGTTGAGGCCAAAGAAGAGCTGAAAAAGTATGTGGATAGTTTAACTAAAAGAAAGATTGAAGCATTGGTTTTAGGCTGTACTCACTACATCTTGCTAAAAACGGTTGCGAGGAGTTTTTTACCGAAGTCGGTCAGAGTTATATCACAAGATGAGTTGGTGCCGAAAAGTTTAGCTTTCTACCTCCGTCGACACAAAGAGATGGAAAGCGAGCTAGATAAACATGGTCGGGTGAAGATCTTGTTTACCAGAAAAACGAAGGTCATAGAAGAATTGGTTAAAAAATGGTTTGGGCAAGACGCACGCATTTCCCTCGTGAAGTGAAAATACTACCATACTCTGTAGTATGGTAGTATTGGACAAGATTGCGGGGGTGAGAGTGATGGGCGTATGATTACAAGGCAAACCCATGAGCGTTGAATCTTATGTAGCCGTTGAATTTTAGATGCCAGTAGACACATTACACAGACACGGTGTTCCGTTCCCCGGCTGGAACGGCCACCTCAGCTCTCGGGTGAAAATTCCCTAGTAAATTTCGGGAAACCATGCTTTTCACCCTCCGAGATGTTCTGTTTAACGCGCCAACTGTCGTTTTGTGAAATATTCAGTAGTGTATGATATATTTGTATAAGTCTTATGTTTACTTTTTTATACAAACACTTTTTTAAACCCATAGCATTTGCTATGGATCCGGAGTTTGTCCATGACTGCATTTTGGGTTTAGGAAAACTTTTGGGAAAATTTCGTTTTTCAAGAAGACTTACGAAGGCTTTGTTTTTTTATGCCCATCCGGCTTTGGAACAAAGTATACTAGGCATTCATTTTCAAAACCCGATTGGGCTTGCAGCCGGGTTTGATAAAAATGCGGAACTGACCGAGATTTTACCTTGCGTGGGATTTGGGTTTGCAGAAGTAGGGTCCATCACCGGAGAGGCTAGTCCGGGTAATCCGGGCAAGCGGTTGTGGAGGCTACCTAAGTCACAGTCGCTGCTCGTGTATTATGGTCTGAAAAATCAAGGCGCAGAAGTGCTGTCTCGAAAGCTTAGTGGCAAAAATTTTGAGTTTCCGGTTGGGATAAGCGTTGCCAAGACCAACAGCCCAGATACAGTGGAACGCAGTCAAGGAGTGGCAGACTATGTTAAGGCATTTAAATTATTTACCAATATCGGCAGCTACACAACCATTAACATTTCTTGTCCAAATGCTTTTGGTGGTCAGCCTTTTACGGATCCGGAAAGTTTAGAGGAGCTACTTTTGGAAATAGATAAGATAGAAACGAAAAAACCTGTGTTCATAAAGCTCTCGCCAGATCTGGGTATGGACCGAGTAGATGAGCTTTTAGAAGTAATAGACCGGCATCGAGTGCAGGGGATAATCTGTTCCAATCTCACAAAAAATAGGCAGAATGATAACATCAAAGACGATCATGTAGCTGAAGTTGGCGGCATGAGCGGAAAAGTAGTGGAAAGTTTGGCCAATGAGCTTATAGCCCATGTTTACAAAAAAACAAAAGGCAAGTATGTAATAGTGGGTTGTGGTGGAGTATTTACTGCTGAGGATGCGTATAGGAAAATAAAACTTGGAGCAAGTTTAATCCAGATGATAACTGGCATGGTTTTTCAAGGTCCACAGGTGATAGGCCAGATAAATAAAGGATTGGTGGAGTTACTCAAAAAAGACGGGTACAAGAACATAAGTGAGGCGGTGGGAAGGGGTAACTAGTCGTTAGTCAGTTAGTCGATAGTAGATAGTAATTAGTAGCTAGTCGTTAGTGGGAACAGAGAATAGTAAACAGCGAACAGCGCGTAGCGGACAGGGGGCAGGAAACAGAAAAAAGTAGACAGTAAGCGGGAGGCTATCCTTAATCCTTTCCGCACGAGGCGGACCCCGCTTAGTGCGGGGAATCCTTGATCCTTAATCTTTGACTAGAACAGAAAGAAGGGAACGAGAACCATAATTATGACAGTGAGCAGAGGGGGAGCGGAAAACATTTGACAATTGACATTTAACCCGCCCTCGCCCTTTGGGCTGCTGACGGGCAAGCATTTCTGTAATGGGCACCATTCAAGTCAAAAAAATGGTGCCCATTGTGGGGAGTTTAGACTCTTTCCGCCACAAGCTCGCTGAAGTTCTTGCGAAGCGGGAAAATGGAGCCGCCTATGGCAGGGACATTTGCAATAATCAATCAAGATAAAAAATATAAATCTATGGCTATAAGAGATTTGGTGCAGGTTGGGGAGGCGGTAATTCGGGCAAAGGCGAAGAAGGTTTTGCCAAAAGACAAGGCGAAGGTGAAAAAGCTAATCAAAGACATGACCGATACTATGCGGGCCACCAGTCTCATAGGCATAGCAGCGCCGCAGGTGGGCGTAAGTTTGCAAGTGTTTTTGTCGGAAATAAAACCTACCTCGCAAAGAAAAAAAGTGGATCAGCAGTCACCCTTGACAGTGTACATAAATCCCAAGATCACTTATCGATCGAAAAACCACAATACCATGGATGAGGGGTGTGGTAGTTTGGGGATTCTTGGTTCTAGGCTTTTTGGTCCGGTTAGTAGACCAGTTGAAGTGGAGGTTGAGGCGTTGGATGCAAACTTTAAACCTTTCAAATTGCGCGCTAAGGGGTTGCTGGCTAAGTGCATCCAGCACGAATTTGACCACTTGCAAGGCGTGATAGTTTTAGATAGATTTACGGATACTAGGAAGTGTTTTATTCGAGCTAAGAGTAAGAAGTAAGAAGAAGCGGGTTAGCGCGATAGCGGGTTAGCTTATAGCTGATAGCTGTTAGCTTACCCCGACGTGTAGTCGGGGTCCCGACATTCCTATCGTCGGGATAGCTTACAGAGATCCCCTCACCCTGCCCTCTCCAAGAGGGAGAGGGGAAGGGGAGAGGGTTCGCATTTTGTCATCCGTTATTTACTAAATTTTTTAAACTATGTATAAACTTGAAGATTTTGATGAGAAAAGTTTATTTGGTTGGATTGGGTGGAGTGCGTCAGATATAGAGACTCAAGTTGACAGCGCTATTGCGGAGGCTGAACTGCTAAGGGCAGAGATAAAAAATATTCCAGAAACAGATAGAAATTTTTTTAGCATCGTATACAAGCTGGATCGTCTGTACGGTGTGGTGTTTGATCTTGGGCATAAGATTGAATTTTTGATGAATGTGAGCCCAAAAGCAGAGATTAGGGTTTGTGCGGAAAAAGTAAAAGAGAAAATAAATTTATATAGTAACGAGCTTGCCTTTGATGAGGAAATATATCAAGCTGTGAAAAGTGCTGCCGCAAAAGGTGAGGCTTTGGAAGCCGATGAAAAAAAGCTTCTGGACGAGGTATTAAGGAGTTGTAGAAGAAGGGGTTTAGATCTCAAACCTAAAGATCGAGCCGAACTAAAACAGATAAGTGCTCGTTTGCAAGAACTAGGAACTAAGTTTCAACTAAACATAAACAACTACAAGGACAGTATAGTCTTACAAGGGGACGAAGTGGGTGGGCTTTCAAAAGACTATTTGTCTAGGCTAAACAGGACAGAAGATGGGAAATATGAAGTAACTTTGGCATATCCTGACTATAAACCTTTTGTGGAACTAGCTGAAAATGCCCATAAACGAAAAGAACTTATAGATAAATACAACAGAAAAGGCGGAGAGGAGAATATAGCTCTACTTAAAGAGGCGGTTGAGCTTCGGGGTAGAGTTGCTGGGTTACTTGGTTATGAGAGTTGGGTTGCATATAACGCTGAGGAAAAAACTGCAAAAACACAAAAGAACATAAGTGATTTTTTGTACGATACTAGCTCGAAGCTTAAAGAAATTTGGAAAAAAGAGCTGAAAGGACTAGAAGATTTCAAGTCAAAGCTAGAGGGTGGGGAAATGGGTAATGTTAAGTATTTTGAAACCGCCTTTTTAGAAAATAAACAAAGAAAGGAAATATTCGGTTTGGACTTCGAGAAGGTTAAAGAATATTTCCCTTTAGAATTTGTTCTTGAGGCCATGCTCGAGTTCTATCAAGAGTTGTTTGGAATAAAGTTTGAAAAGGTGAACGGTGTTGAGCTGTGGCACGAAGATGTATCTTTATACAGGGTGCAAAGTCAAGAAGGCGAGCTTATCTCATTTTTTGCTCTAGACCTTCACCCAAGAGAAGGGAAGTATGACCACGCAGCAGAGTTTCCTTTAGTTGACGGCAGATTGACACAGCTCACCGGAAGTGAGTACGTAATACCTTTTGCTAGCATGGTTACCAACTTTCCTAAAGCTAGTCAAGACTTTCCTTCGCTAATGCCACATGAAGAAGTGGAGACACTTTTTCATGAATTTGGGCATGTTGTTCATCAGAATCTTGGAAGGACTAGGTTTTATTTGCAAGCAGGAACGAGTGTGGCCGGGGACTTTGTAGAGGCGCCATCACAGATGTTGGAGTACTGGGCCTGGCAACCTGAGATATTGAGGAAGATAACTCAACATTACGAATCAGGCGAGACAATGCCTGAAGAGATGATCAAAAAGCTTGTGAGTTCGAAAAATTTCGGTATGGGGTATTTCAATATGCGCCAGTTCGTATTGGCCATATTTGACTTTGAGCTTCACACAGGCAATGGTGAAAATCCGGTCGAGCTTTACGCAAATACCTATAAGAAATATTTAGAGCTG
>CAYYEK010000031.1:0-11518 GCA_964470855.1 uncultured Candidatus Saccharibacteria bacterium | reverse complement strand
CAAGAATCTTTACCCCGTTTGGTTCGCATTCAGCGAACCCTTGCGGGGCCTCCGCTTCCCCCAAAAATTTATAATACTGTTGCATTCGCTCAGCCACCGCCCTTCGCTGGCACCTCACTTCCCCCAAGTAAAACATTCCAACATTCTGCAGAATGTTGGAATATCCAGACCAGGTTAACAGCCTGGTTTAAGTTTTAAAAGTAGAGTAAAATAATGCTATATAAAATCTATCCTGTTGGGTAGAGGTAAAACCGTAGCCGATGCCCTAGCTTTACTTCAGAAAAAATACGGCGGCACCTGGCATGTATCTGAGCAGATTAGTGGCTACACCAAACAAGAAATCTCAGCCCTAGAGCATACCCTCTCAAAAACCTTGTCAGAAAACAGGAAAGCTCACATTACCACCAAGGTTCCCTAGAACCTATCCGAAAAATAATTTTACTCCTTTCCGTCATCCTGAACTTGATTCAGGATCCATTAAATAAGCCAAATTCTGGATTCCCCGCCAGTGTCGGGCAGGCAAATCTAGTTTGGAATGACAGAATAATATTTTTCGGATAGGTTATAGTATTCCACCCCCTTGCTAGGGGGTGGGTTTTGTGGGAAATTTGTAAGTAGCGCTAGTCAAAAACCCCACACTTGACAAGAGTAAGAAAATTATATAAACTGGTAATAAGGATTATTCGATATTCCAGTTCATATATTTATTATGGATAGTTCAATGGCCAAATTATTCCGGTCCTCTAAAACAGTCCTGACAAACAAGGATCTGGCTTTGATTTGGGACGAAAACAACAGAGTTAGGCTAAATGTGAAGATAAACTACTATGTCAAGAAAGGCACTTTAATCCGCTTAAGCAGAGGGGTGTTTGCCAAAGACGCCAACTATAACCCCAAAGAATTGGCGACCAGTCTTTACACTCCTTCTTACATCAGTTTCGAGACAGTATTGCGAGAGGCGGGGGCAATATTCCAACACTACGAACACATCTTTGCTGTAACCCGATGGACCAGGACGGTCACGATTGACAAATACACAATCCAATTTAGAAAAATAAAAGATGTAATATTGTTCAATACATCTGGCATACTAAACAAAGACAACTATAGCATCGCCACTCCAGAAAGAGCATTTTTAGATATGATATATTTGTTTCCGAACTATTACTTCGACAATCTCAAGCCGATCAACTGGGCAAAATGCGACGAGTTGGTAAAAATATACGACAACAAAGAACTGATAAAAAGAGTAGATAAATACCGCAAGAACTATGCTAAATAAAGAAAAACATCAATTAATAATGGGGCAGATCCTGAAGGATATCTATACCGATATTGCTATATCCCCACTCTTAGGCTTTAAAGGGGGTACCTGTGCTTATTTTTTCTATGGCCTGCCGAGGTTCTCGGTGGACTTGGATTTTGATATGTTTGAAACTAGCGAAGAAAATCAAAAAACGGTATTGGAAAAACTGGTGGCCATCTTGGGCAAGTACGGACAAATCAAGGATCAGTACATCAAACGATTCACTATTTTCGCCTTAGTCTCTTACGGTGACGATGACCACAATATCAAGGTGGAAATAAATATCAGGAAACTGGCAAAAGAAATGAAAGGGCTTTATGAATTAAAAGAGTACTTGGGCATCCCTATGCTTGCTGCAAAAAAAGATTATCTATTTGCCGGCAAACTAGCAGCGCTGACTTTAAGAACGGAAACTGCTATGCGAGATATTTTTGACATCAATTACTTTGCCAAAAACCACTGGGATATAAACGCGGAGGTAATCAACAATTTGGTAGATAAAACTGTAAAAGAGTATTTATCAGACTGCATCGTCTTTATCGAAAAAACCAAAGATGGACAAATGCTACAAGGAATGGGCGAGCTTATGGAAAATGAAAAGCAAAAAGACTGGGTTAGGCAGCACCTCAAAACTGATGTGCTATTCATGTTAAAAAACTATTCTGCAGTCATAAAGTAAAGATTGGCTTCCAAATAAAAAAGTAAATAAGGCGTAGGCTCCCTCAAAGATCCAAGTCAGTAACACATAACCTCGCCCCCTTGCTAGGGGGTGGGTTTTGTGGGAAAATTTTTCTATGGAGATTCCCCAAGCCCTTAAACAATTATACAAACACTGGCCAGAACATTCGATTGAAAAGCCAAAAAATGCAGAGGGCCAAGTTGAATATAACCAGCCCCTGATGGAATCCATTGAGGCATTTATCCACGAAAGGATAAATATTTGGGAACAAAAGGAACAAAATCAGCCTAAGCCCTGGACACAAGATCCAGTCCTATCAAAATACAGATTTTGTAATATTTTCAGAGAATTCGATAAACAAACAATTACTTTTCACACGCTCCTTAAACCACTGACCACGGACTTCCCGCTCTGGTTGATGAATATGTTCTACTGTAGATTAGTCGCCAATCCCAACACTATTTCTAAAACTGGCCTCCTGAACTTCAGCCATGCAGATAATATTAAATTAAAGTACTGCCTACAAAACTTACCCAGACCAAAATACGGCACTCCATATGTATTTCCAGTAAGTACTATACTCAAAAGCAAGTATCCAACACGAGAGTTGCTGCTGACAGAATATTTACCAAAAAATATTAAGCCACTGGCAGAAACAATTTCACAATTCAGAAAAGAACCCGTTGCAAAGGCTTTAGGCAGAGTAATTTCAAAATTTAACTTTAACCTCTCGTTTCTGTGGACCGAAGTACTGATAGATACAGCCTATCAGTACCCAAACTTGCTGGATTTATTTGAAGAGTTCCCGGTTGGTCCGGGTGCCAAACCCACGCTTGCAAGGATAAATAGCGCAGTACCGCCTAGTATATTAGTCCAAAAACTTGCAACTCAACGCAAGCAAACTGGAGTTACTTTCGGTGGTACACCTGTGACACTATCTGCAGAAAACTGGGAAGGAATCGCCTGCGAATTTAGAAAGTATTCGAACCTACAAATTGGAAAAGGAAGAAAAAGGATTTATAGATAACCAACCACCCCCTTGCTAGAGGGTGGTTTTTGTGGGAAAATTTATGAATAAAATTATTATTGTATGGACAACAACACTATTCAAGCCTACAATGCTCATTCGTTAGAATACGACGAGCAAACCTCTGATTTTTGGGAGCGTTTTCCAAGCGACTTTTTGGATAAGTTTGCAGAAAACGCCCATAGCCCTATCCTGGATATCGGCAGCGGACCGGGCCGTGACGGTCTCCTGCTTAAGAAAAGAGGGCTTGAAGTTATATGTTTAGATGCTTCAGAGGAAATGGTCAAACTCTCCCTGTCTAAAGGCTTACCAAGCGTTATTGGAGATTTCCTGAAACTACCCTTTCCAGACAATAGCTTCAGAGGGGTTTGGGCCTACACTTCTCTTATACATGTTAACAAAGCTGATTTTGCTAAAGCACTTGCTGAAATTTACCGCATTTTAACACCCAACGCCCCATTGGGACTTGGGATGATAGAAGGCGAGGGCGAAAACTATGAATATAAGTTCAAAGACGCAGAGTCAGAACACCCTAGACTTTTCTCATACTACTCTCTTCAAGAACTCGCGACCGCTCTGGATTCAGCAAAATTTAATACTTTCTATACCGGGAATACTAATACTGGCAAAAGGAACTTTATCCATACGATAAGTAAGAAAGTTTAAAATCTACGATGAATTTAAAAATCGAAAAAAATTGGATCAAAATATTACAGTGGCCAATTGCTGTACTAGCCTTGCATGCCATAAACACCTACTTTGGTCTTTACTGGGTATGGCTGCGTTTAGATAATCTTATGCACTTTTTAGGAGGAGCTGCTGTAGCAGTAGCATTTTTGGAGTTGTTAGCTGTTCTAGGGGTTAAATTTTCTGGGAAAAAAACAGGGCTGGATCCCAGATCGGAGTCTGGGATGACTGAGCAGAGTAACGGTCTAGCGGGAAGAATATTTATAATCTTATTCACTGTGTCTATTGTAGCTCTAACAGCAGTACTCTGGGAATTTATGGAGTATGGCTTAGACTACTTCTTTGGTTTAGTCATGCAGCCTAATGTCACAGACACCATGAGCGACCTTGCTTTAGGACTTTTAGGTAGTCTAGTAGCGGCCACGCTACAAATAAAAAAGCAATGAAGCCTTCAAGGCAAGATATTATATGCAAAATTTAAAAGCTACACACTAGTGCAGCTTTTTTGTAAAATTCTTCGGATCTTTAAAAATCAACTCTTTAACCCAAGATTTTCTTCCACTGCCTTTAATTCCGGCCTATAAGCTAAAAGGTATAAGGTAACAGGTATTAGGTATTAGGTATTAGGTATTAGGTATTAGGTAATAGGTAAACCCTAAGCAACTATCTTCACTTCCACGATGTTGATCCTAGACCCAGTAGGTCGGCCTGCCACCACTACCACCCGGTCGCCTTTTTTAATAAAAATGTACACTAATTTTTTCCGCGACCTCAATTCTACAACGGTTTGGAATTATTCCAGATTGAATAAAACATGCTTTTAAACATAGCTACCAAATACGAGTCTGAGATCAAAATTGCTAACGGAGTACGTGGCTGCCAAAGCAGTATCTTATCGGCAAACATTTGAAACGAACATACAAAGCTTAGCTGGGTTTGGAACTCCCTAATCTCCCTCAAATGAGTGCTGTTGTTGGAAGACAGTTTTTTCACTTCAGGGCCGCTCAAAACGAGCGCCCTGACTTTTATACGTTTTCTTAATCTTGACTTCACAAAATTTTGCTGAATATCCCAAGTGATAAATTCAACAAAGTCATCAAAAGAGCCAAAAAATTCTATCTGATCCTTAGCTTGTTCTTTGACTAACTCCAAACTTTTTACAAACATTGTTTGGCCCTCCCAAACTTTTACATCAGCTGGTAACTCCCCTTGTTTATGCATAGCGATTAAATCTGGCATAGCGGCCATAACTTGCATATCCGTTCTGAGAAGTTCGTCTCTCTTCTTACGTATTTCTTCTAACACTCGCGTGGGCGATTCCACTACAAACTTCTTCTGAAATCCACCCTTGGTTGGCCTAGCGGCTAAATTGTGAGAACTTAGGCCTGCGACAAGCTTGTATATGTTTGGCCGAGAGATTTTTAAGGCATCTGCCAAATCTCTTAAGCTGGTCGGACCAAAAAACAAAGAAAGCACATAAAATTCTATCTCTTTTTCCGACAAGCCTAACTCTTTTAAAGAACTGTATAGAGAATCGAAAAGTTGATCTTTAGTTTTGAAAGCGGAATTTCTCATATCTTGTATAGCTTACGTTATACAGTTATTGAATACTTATACATTTAACGCAGGAAGTCATCTTGAATATAGCTATAGTCTAGTATACACTTCATGCGTATTTAGATCAAATTTCCACTTATATGACTACATTCCATCAGCTGCTTTTAAATCTTTGCCAAGCCAAGAAATACCCTGGTACTAAACAGATAGACCCGGCGCCATTAATTAATGAAGGCTATCCCAGCAATTTCAACCTTAGTTTTGCTTACTACGAGTGGACAAAAAAAGAAGGACAAACCGGTCCTAATCAGCAATACATTAGCTTTGCTGGGGACATGTTTTACTCAAAATACCAACCCTGCTTCCGTTACAATGACTGGAGACAGGTGTGCGAGTCCGAAAACGGAAGTAGGAACAAACACCTATCTTACTTCCATATGGCAGATGTGAGCGGATTAATGGCCCGGAGTGACAAAAAATATCAAAAAACTATTGGAGAATTTTCCATTAAAGCTTTGCTAAAATTCATTGAATGCTTAGGGCTGAACACGGAAAATGTCTATGTAAGCTTCTGTACTGGTGGTTCAGTGCGAACTCTAACAGCAAATAAATATCTATTCTCAAAAAACATAGGTATGGACCCATTCATAGATACTTGGATAGAATGCGGACTGCCCAAGGCCAATCTGATACCAGACCAAACTCGTGACACCTTGCTAGCGCTGAGAAATTACGCCAGGCCATCTCCTTGGGGGTATAGAAATGAAGTGTACTATAAATTACACAATGGGGAACTCCTAGATATCGCCACTGTAGAACACCTATGCTTTGAGCCAACGTTTGATGAGAGAATGAATATTATAGACCTAAATCAATACCAGCACTCCTTCTCAGTATCCGCAGTCGGTGTTGAAAGATTATTAGTTGCTTTAAACAATCTAAACGACATACGAGACGTTAATATCATAAAACCCCTATACGAATACATTTGCAAAGAACATGGCAATATTTCCCAAAAGGACGCTGACGTAATTATTCAAACAATACGCCCAATGCAGGCAGTTATTTCCGATGGAGGCAAGTGGCGAGCCCTTAACCCGAGGCGAAAAGAGATTATGCGCCACCTTTACTCAAAACTAGCTGACGAGTTGGCCAAATACCAGCAACCAGTGACTGGGCCACTATTACAACATTTGTTGGCCTTGAACGCAGAATTACTACAAAATAAAGTTTTAAAGTTACAGATAAGTAGTGTATTAATGGAAATAAGAGAGAGGATTGACTCGCTATCTGTTAATAAACACTTAGACCAAAATAAGCGTCTAAGTTATACTCGCATATTGAAATAGAGGAATAATGGGGCGTGGCGAAACTGGTAAACGCGACAAGAAAAACTTGTTGGAACAAAATCCTTCCAGGTTCAAATCCTGGCGTCCCAACCAATTAATCGAAAAGCCTACCTGCTTCACTAACAACACAGCACAACCATTGGATACCACTTCAAACTCCAAAACAAGCTTTTGAAAGCTAGCGGTTAAAAAGTAAAAGGTATAAGCTAAAAGGTATAAGCTATAAGCTAAAAGGTATAAGGTAACAGGTATTAGGTAATAGGTAAACCCTAAGCAACTATCTTCACTTCCACGATGTTGATCCTAGACCCAGTAGGTCGGCCTGCCACCACTACCACCCGGTCGCCTTTTTTTACAAAACCGGCTTTTTTTACTTCATCCACCGCGTGATCCAAAAGAGCGGTTGGATCTTTGTACCATTTTTTCATCACCGGCTGCACACCCCACAGCAAAGCCATCTGCCTGCAAATGCTAGGGTTAGTGGACAAAACATACACCGGGGCGTGAGGTCGTTGATGAGACATAAAACGAGCTGTAAAGCCACTTTCTGTCACGCTAATGATAGCCTGAGCGCTAACTCCGTGCGCCAAATCGCATGCAGAGCCAGCTATGGCAGCTGCGTGAGTCTCTTCTTGCTCGCCTTGGAACAAACACTCGTCAGCCATAAACTCTGAGGCTTCCACCTCGCGGATGATATCTGCCATGGTTTTAACGGTTTCCAAGGGATACGCACCAGTGGAAGACTCACCGGATAGCATAACCGCGTCTGCCCGGTCTATAACGGCGTTAGCTACATCGCTAACCTCCGCCCTTGTAGGCCTGGGATTATGGATCATGGAGTCTAGCATTTGAGTAGCCACGATAACTGGTTTGGCGGCTGCCAGGCATTTTCTGACTATGGTCTTCTGGATAACCGGCACACTAGCAGCTGGCAGCTCCACTCCCAAGTCACCCCTAGCTACCATAACTGCATCGGTGGCTTTTAAGATCTCATCAAACCTTTTAACCGCTGAAGGCAACTCCACTTTTACTATTATCTTCGGCTCAGTCAAGCCCTTAGGTAGATGTTTTTTGATTAATGCGCGCAAATTCTCTACATCTTCCGGACCACGAACAAAAGACAGTGCCACATAGTCTACATCTTGCTTTAAGGAAAACTTCAGGTCTTGAAGGTCTTTGTCGGTGATGATGGGAAAAGTGGTATGTGTATCTGGCAGGTTGATGCTCTTGCGGGAACGAACTTCATCGCCGTTGACCACTTCGCAGTAAATCTTTCCTTCCACGCCCTTGGCGCTTGGTACTACTTTCAGCACACGGAACTCTATGAGTCCGTCTTCTATCAATAGCCGCTGTCCCGGTTTTAAGGAGCCAGTAATGTCAAAATCCATCTTGAAATCCTGACCAATCACAATCTTCTGACCGGGTTTGATAGGAATGGAGGCCGCCAGTTCACTAACCCGAATTTTGGGGCCTTGCAAATCAGCCACGATCGCCACTTGGGCGCTGCGCTTTTTTGCGGCGGTCCGAACATTGGTTATACTTTGTAAATTTGACTCGTGAGTTCCGTGAGAGAAATTGATCCTTGCGACATCTAAACCGGCCGCTATCATCTTTTCTAAGATAGGCACGCTTTGTGAGGCCGGACCTATGGTAGCCACAATCTTTGTTCGATGGAAAGTATTGATCATAAAAAATTATTAATACTACTATTATGCCAAAATTTACAAAATTGGGAAACTGACAGACGGCTGTTTGACTCAAGAAAATAAGTCGCGGGGAGCACTATGCAGAGTAACCTTGCCATAGCAGCCGTCAAAACCAGGGTCTATAGAAAGTTCACCTCGCCTAACCTTTAACACCCCAAAAGCAACTGCTTGTCCCAAAACCTGCACAAGGTGCTGTTCGGGCATGTGCAGCAAGATCTCAAGTTCAGGTGCTTGGTCAGTGGCAGATAAGTACGCGCTTTGAACTTTTTTGCTTTGTACCCCTACACCCACTGTTTCGGCGATAATCTCTTCTAACTGCAGGGTTTTATAAAATTGCTTTATCACACTAGCCTCCTGTTTACTGCCCAACTCTTCAGCCCTGCTCAATGTGCCACGCAAAAGAGCTTTGCCGCAAACCGGACACATGCCTTTAAGCTCGCGAGTCTGCTTTGGCAAGCAAGAAAAATTACAGTCCTTATGGCCATCTAGATGATACCGCCCTTCTTCGGGAAAAAACTCAACCGTGTAAAGTAAGCCCCCTTTAACATCTTTAAGCGCATTGATGATACTCTCATAAGACAAAAGTTGCTTGTCAACTTCCAAGGCGTTGCATTCTCGACCAATACGCCGCAAACTATGCGGATCTGAGTTGGATAGCAGTTGGACACGGTCAAGGCTCCCTACCATACGATTCATCACAGGATCACTAGAGATGCCGGTCTCTACTGCCCAGATGTAGCTCGCCATCTTACCATACCCCTCCTCCAGACTATCAAAGCCAGACATAGAACCAAATGCCCCAAAGTGTGGAGTCCATAGGTGGGCTGGCACCAACTCACACTTTTCATCTATGTCTTTGATTAGTGCTAGGAGGTCTTCATTTCTGACCCCGGTGATCGGGCGTCCGTCTGACCTTAAGTTACAACCAAGACTCGTAAGCTTATCTGAAATCTTCAGTGCCGTTGCTCGGTTTGGTGCAAAAACCAGGTTGTGCACCCTTCTTACTTTATCGCCTTGTTTATAAATGGAAGCGATCTCGGTTTGATATAAAAACAAAGTGTCAGATAAGTCATTTTTCAGCCCGTATAGACCGGGGGTTTTTTCTTCTAAAGACTTGTCGAGCATCTCTTGCCAGCCCGGATGCGTAAAATCCCCGGTCCCTAAGACGCCGATCCCTTTACGCTTGGCCCAGATGGCCAAATTCTCCGGCACCAACTCCGGAGAGCAAGCCCGAGAATATCGAGAATGGATATGCAAATCAGCGTAGAGTTTCATATATGCTTGAGCCTTTTAAATTCAATGACAGTGGGCGTAGCCCTGATACCCTTCTTGTGGTTCAGGGCAAGCCCGAGAATATCGAGAATGGATATGCAAATCAGCGTAGAGTTTCATATACTTAAGTTTTTTGATATACCGAAATCACATGCCCACTTCCATCTTCAAATTTCTCAAAAGGTTTGAGCCCTGGCAATCTAAAGTCAACCACTAAAAGCAACGCTCCGAGCTTGGCTTGCTCTATAAACTGCCGCTCCAACCGCCTGGTTAGGTGTGGCAAGAGATAAGCGAAAAAGACATCCGCCTCGCCCCAGTGTGCTTGAAAAAAATCCTTACGGATGAACTCAGCGCCAGACTTTTTCACTTTGGCCTTTAATCTGGCCAAAAGGTGAGTCCATAGCGTGCGCTCAAAACCATAACCCTTTATGTTGGCCACCTTCTCTGCGATGAATATGACATTTCCATCCCCGCTTCCCAAATCGAAAAATATCTGACCGTCCTGAAGAGGCAATTTTTGGAAAGCTTTTAACAAAAGCCTGCTAGGTGTCCGCATAAACGGCACCGTGGTCATAAATAAACCTAAAGCCGCAGAAACCAATACAAAAAGCATTATGAGTACTATGAACACTAAAAACCATATCCCTAACGCGGCTAGCATAACATTTGTATGGGACTACAGCCCTTGTTCAATGATAGCATTTTCTACTAGTTTTAATTGCTCTGTAGTGTTCACTCCTAACGCCTGCCAGCTTTCCATACTTAGGTCACAAATGCGGTGTCCTTGAGCTAGAGCTTGGGCTACCATATCGGTAAGATAGTACTCTTTTTGAGCATTTTCATTTTTCAACTTTTCAATGTTACTAAACAACCAGGAACTTTCAAAAACATAAAGTCCCGGATTCAACTCGGTTATCCCTAGCTCGTTTTCCGTAAGGTCTTTCTTTTCTACTATCTTGAGGACATGTCCTTGCGTAGGATGTCTGACTATCCTGCCATAATCTTGCAGTGAAGCTAAACGCCCCAAGAAGTCGGACGTTTTTACTGTTGCCATAGTCATCACGCCTCCGCTAGTTTCATGCGATTCAATCAATTTTTCCAAAAACCCGCCATTGGCTACAAAAGGCATGTCTCCATATAAAACTAAAGTGTGGGGAGCGGATACAAAATCTTTGGTCACAGCCACAGCATGTCCAGTGCCTAACTGTTCAGCTTGCAAAACGTAGCTGTATTTTGGGCCTAAAACTTTTTTCACATTCTCAGCCTTATACCCTACAACCACAATCGGCTTATGCGCGTGCTGAATTCTATCTACATCATCTAAAACATACGACACTAAAGGCCTGCCATTAAGCTTGGTTAAAACTTTGGGCTCATCAGAGCCTAGTCTTTTACCCAGCCCTGCTGCGAGTATAACTACTTGCACACTGTCATTTCTCATATCGTGGAGACTGGGAGAACTATATAAAAATCTGCCCGGATTTATATATTACCGTGAACGGCAGGTAGTTTAGAAAAAAGAAAAACCTCATCTTTTTTTCAGAGAGGTTTTTCATATAACGGGCAGCTACCTACTTTCCCACCGACAGATGCCGGAGTATCATCGGCACGAACAGCTTTCACGACTTAGTTCGGGATGGAATAAGGTGGTGCACTGTCGTAAATGCCACCCGAGGTAGGCTAAAAATATTTTTCAGGCCTGCCCCGAAAGGCATAAGTATATAACCTATGGGATCATAGTTTGTGCTCCTGTGGCATTGGTCAACATATATACCAAAAGGAGAAGCGCTAAAAATCCGAGGTAAGAAATGAAAATTTTCAAAAGACTCATTTTGTACTTTTTACAGGTACAAATTGCTAGTCAAAATCAAGAAGATTTATATAACTTTCGGTTGATTAGTATTGCTCGGCTGAACACATTACTGTGCTTACACC
>CAYYEK010000030.1:0-11630 GCA_964470855.1 uncultured Candidatus Saccharibacteria bacterium | reverse complement strand
AAATAGGACGTCCACCCCCTCTTCCCCTCCTAAAATAGGAGGGGTTAGGGGAGGTATCCTGTCTTTACCCCCCCCTCTTTTCAAAAGAGGGGTAGGGGAGTTGGCAAAAGTCTTCGTACCCAACCAAGCCTTCCCTACCCTAGGGGAGGAAGGTAAGTGAGGAACAGCGAATGTTGCTTTTTGATCCCAAATGGGCACCATTTTATGAGACCCGAATGGTGCCCATTACAGACCGAGGCAAGCCCGTCTCGCAAGAGCTTCACCGAGGCAAGCCTAATTCTAGTAGATAACATTTCCGATACGCTTACGCTCCAATTGGAACGACGGATTACACCATTGCGCGGTAGAAACATAAAACTCTCATAAAGAGAGTTTTATGTAAGTGATATATTTGTATTTGTAGGCGAAACTAAATTCGTGTCGCGTTTAAAGCTACTGCCTACTGGCTCAGGGGGTAAAAACGCACTACCGTTTCGCCTACCCTTCGACAAGCTCAGGGTGGTCAAAACGGATTACCGTTTCGCCCACTGGGGAGCTCTGCGGGCTCGTTTAAGGCCTGGTTTCTTTCGCTCTTTTTCTCTCGGGTCGCGAGTAAGTAGGCCATTTTTTTTCAATACTCTCCTAACCTCTTCCCCAAGACTAGATAGTGCTTTTGATATGCCATGCCGGATAGCTGCGGCCTGGGAGTGTACTCCCCCGCCTCTAACTTGAGCAGCAAAAAAGTAAACTGTTTCGTTGCCGGTTAGCTTGAAAGGTCTTGTGGCTTCACTGACAAGAAAGTCATTGTTAAAGTAGCTTTTCAAGGGTTTTCTATTTACAGTATTATCCCCCTTACCTTCGTATAACATGATGTTTGCCACAGACGTTTTTCTTCTACCGGTTGCGAAGATGTACTTGCCCTTTGGCACTTCTTTGGTGGCCAGGACCTTTTCCGGGACAGGTTTAAATAGCTCAGGCTTTACTACCTCAACAGGTTCAGGTTTAACTTCGGCTACGACTTTTTTTGTCGCGGTCTTCCGGACAGTTTTTTTCACCACTCCTGTTTTAGAACCAGTTTTGGTTGTGGCTTTTTTTGTCGCGACTTTTTTGGTTGCTTCTGGCATAATGCTCTTTAAAAGAAAATATTTAGATCAAAGATGTGAAAAAGTTAGTAAGGTTATTTGACAGGGAAAGTGTGCTTATCATCCAAAACAAATTTCAAACGGCCCATAAGAGTTTTGCGGAATTTTATCTCATCGAGCATGTTTCTCACCGCGTTTCTGAAAACAAACTCCGGATTGCGTACAATCTCATCTTTTAGAAGCTTTTTCTTCAGGCCTCCCAGGTATCCCGAGTGGCGGTAGTAGACTTTCTGCTCTACTTTCCTTCCGGTAAATTTTATCTTGCCGCCATTGATGACTACTACAAAGTCGCCGCAATCCACATTGGGAGTGAAGGTTCGCTTATGCTTACCTCTAAGCAGAGTAGCTACCTTAGTCGCCACTCTTCCAAGAGGGGCTTCCGAGGCATCCACTAAATGCCATTTTCTTTCAACTTTAGTTACCTGGGTAGTTTTCATATGTTTATCATTCTACGAGTTCTGCTACAACCCGAGATAGCCCTGAAGCTGGGTTGTTGAGTTTTGTGAGTCTTATGTATCCACCTGGCCGGGTAGAATACTTTTGCCCTAAAACTTCCAAAGTCTTAGCGGCCGCGTTGCGAGTGAGCTTTTCTAGGATTTGCCTCCGGTTATGTAGTGTTGGTTCCTTGGCTTTGGTTATAAGCTTCTCCAGATAGGGTCTGACAGCTCTGGCATTTGAAAGGGTTGTCGTTATCTTTTCGTGGAGCACTAAGCTACTAGCCAGTGTGCGCAGGAGCTTTCTTCTGTGGTCTATGCCTTTGCCGAATTTTTTCTTCTTTAAATGTCTCATATGTTGAAGGAATTAAACAGGTATTTCTTTGAAAACTCGGGTCTACTATCTGCCCAGCAGCATCATTATTTCCAAGATAGTTTTCTTACCTAAGCCCGGGATGCCTTCTATGTCTTCATTGCTTAGAGATTTTAGTTGATTAACAGTAGTTATCCCGGCTTTCAAGAGGGCATTTTTTGCTCTGTTAGATAACGTCAAGTTATCTAGATCGCTCTCGCCTACAGAGGTTTCGTCAGTGTTCTTGACTTCCTCGTCAGTTGATACGCCATTGCCAGCTTCATCTACTTGAGCCTCCTCTTCAGCTATTTTGGCTGGTGCAGGTATGAAATTTTGTCCTTGACCGTTGAAAAACATCTTGAAGTGATCAACCAAGATATTTGACGCTATATCAACCGCTTCTTGTCCAGTTATACTGCCGTCTGTTTCTATGTTAAGCACCAGCTTATCGAAGTTGGTCATCTGGCCTACGCGCACGTTGGACACATCGTAGTAAACACTTTTGACCGGAGTAAATATAGCATCCACCGCAAGAGTGCCCAAATCATGTCTCTCTGTTTCCCTGCTTTCAACCGGTACATAGCCTCTGCCCTGCTCTACTGTGATTTCCATATCTAACTCAGCACCTTTGTTATCTAAGGTTGCTATGTGTTGATCTGGATTTATGACTTCAACTAAATCACTTTTTTGGATATCTGCTGCACGCACCACGGTTTCACCTTTTGCTTTTATGGACAGCTTTATGGGTTCAGAAGAGCGGCTGCGCAAGCGAACCTGTTTTAGGTTCAAGATGATCTGCACAACGTCCTCTTTCACATTTGGTACTGTGGAAAATTCGTGGTCAACAAACCTTATCTTAACTGCGGTGATGGCTGAACCGGGCATGCTGGAAAGGAGCACCCTGCGCATCGTGTTGCCGATTGTAACCCCATAACCTGGGTATAGAGGTTCTAACACAACCTGGTATTTGTGGCCGCCTAAGTTTGTCACTTCCGCGGCGTTTGGCAGTTGTATAGCTTCCATAGTTGATGTTTTATGTTCGGCTTTTTGTCTGCCCGTGGCAAATGAAAGCCGTGTTTATAAAAAATGAATACGATTGAAAAATTAAATGCGGCTATAGTGTTCAACTATAAGCTGGGTGTTGATCAGTCTGTCCATATCCTCAAAAGTTGGCAGACTCAAAACCTTACCTTTATACTCTGACGAGTCAAGGTTTAGCCAGTCAGGAGGGGTGGTAGATTTAAGTTTGTCTTTTATAGATGTGATAAGCTTACTGCCTTGCTTTTTTTGAGTAACTACTATCAGATCACCAACCTTGACAGTATAGGATGGTATAGTCACTCGGCGGCTATTGACACTGAAAAACCCATGCGAGACCATTTGCCTGGCTTGAGAACGGGTAGTGGCAAAACCCAAGCGATAGACTACATTGTCTAAGCGCCTCTCTAGTAAGGAAAGTAAGTTTTGGCCGGTAACCCCAGTTTGAGTCTGAGCTTTCTTAAAAGCTCTGTAGAACTGCTTCTCTTGCAAGCCATAGGCAAACTTGGCCTTCTGTTTCTCTTTCAGCTGCAGTGCATATTCGGACAGCCTGCCTCTGCTAGCCCCGTGTTGTCCGGGAGCTGTTTGGCGACGCTGAAGCACTTTGGCTTCTTTTTCTGTAAAAGCTTGTCCCAGCCTTCTGGCTTTTTTAGCTCTAGGTCCTGTGTATCGCATAGTTTCTTGTGGTTAGATTCTCCTAGCTTTCTTAAGTCTAACGCCACCGTGTGCTGTTGGCGTAGTGTCTTTTATAGATAAAACTGTGAGCCCCGATGACTGCAGTGAACGAACTGCGGACTCTCGTCCTGATCCTACACCTTTTATAAACACGTCTACTTCTACTAAACCGCGATCTTTCATGCGGGTAAGTAGGTCTTCCATAGTTCTTTGTCCAGCATAGGGAGTGGATTTTTTGCTGCCCTTAAATCCGGTCCGGCCTGCACTGCTCCAGCCTATGACATTACCATTCAGGTCAGTTGCACTGATGATGGTATTGTTAAAAGTGCTATTTATGTAGACTTTGCCCTTGGCAACCTTGGCTTTGCTTTTCTTTCTTTTACCTGCTGTTTTAGTGGCTGGTGTAGTTGTTGTTGCCTCTGCTGGTTGATTTTCAGTCTCTTCTGGCATAATTAAACATTTTTTAGGGTTAGGTGTGTGCTAAATAATTTATGTCTTATCTGCTGACTTCTTTCTTCCACTGCCGGCAGTTTTACGAACGTTACCTCTACGGGTTCTGGAGTTGGTTTTAGTTCGCTGTCCTCGCACTGGAAGCCCGCGCATATGGCGAATTCCTCTATAAGCACCAATTTCTTTTAGTCTTTTTATATTTAAAACCACAACTTGTCTAAGCTGGCCTTCAACTTTAAAGTTTTTGTCTATAAACTCGCGGATTTTATTTCCTTGTTCATCAGTCAGATCCTTGGTTCTTGTATTTGGATCGACTTTGACCGATTGGAGGATTTTTTGGGCTACTGAAGGTCCTATACCGTAAATATATGTCAGGGCCGCTTCGATCCTTTTTTCATTGGGCAGATTTATACCAGCGATACGTAGCATAAGTAAGCTTTAGGATATTTAGTGATAAGTGTTAACGGTTTATAAAAAACAAACTAACCTTGCCGCTGTTTGTGGCGAGGTGTCTTGCAGATCACATAAACTCTGCCAAATCGTCTAACGATTTTGCAGGATTTACATCTGGGTTTTGCGCTTGCTCTTACTTTCATATGATTTGTAAGCCTTGTTGTTATTTGAGTCGTCTTACGATCCTACCTTTACTCATATCGTAAGGCGTAAACTCGATCAATACTTTATCACCGAGCAGCACCCGGATATGATTCATCTTCATTTTACCTGACAGGTGCCCTAAAACTTCATGCCCATTTTCCAATTGGACGCGAAAAATCGCATTGGGCAAGCACTCTGTGACTTTCCCTTCTAGTTCGATTACGTTTTTGGTTGTCTGGTTCATCCCAAATTCGGGTTTGCTATCCGGAAATTTATAAAAATTATACCAATTTCCTAACTTGACAAATACTATCACACCATAATTGGTATGTCAAATGGCTTTTTTATCATCCCAGCTCCTTGTCGCGTAGGAAGTATGTGTCAAAATGTAAGATTTATGGTTTGAGGTATAAATACGAAATGCGTTTTGACCATATGGGTAGCGCTTTTCGCTGTTTTGGAAATATAGAGATTGAAACTTCAGCTATGTCTGATTGACTTTTCAGAGTTTTTATAGCCTGATCTACATTTTGATTTGGTAGTTTTCCCTCTAGACTCGATAAGTCCACCTGCTTATAAATTTTGCTTTCTAAAGACAAGGAGATCTTCATGCTGCCGCTTTGCAGGTTTGGATCTGAAATTTTAAATGTGAGTTTGTCTTTGGCTTGGTCTTGAAGTGAGGTGTTGGCTGGCTTTGCCTGCTCTATCCTTGTTCTAGCTAAAGAGATCATCTGTTCTGGTTTAAAAGTCAATCCAGATAGCTTCCCAGACAGGCTTGCTTTATAAGATGTTGCTTCAGTTCCAAGATTAGGTTCAAGAGTCAATTTCTCGTCTTCTAAAACATATGCTCCTTCAGGTAGTATTTTGCCTTGTTTCTTCAAATCTTCCGCAATTTTTTCCATGGCAGAAGCGATCAGAACTTTTCTTGCGTTTTCTCTGTCTATCTCTTGAACTTCAGAGATAAAACGTGAGCTACCTCCGGTCAGATTGTCCTCCACTATAGCATAGAGCACTTCAGGCTTGCTGCCGAAAACTTGGTTTTCTATATTTAGTTTAGTCCCAGATGCCAAGTTGTGGTTATCGCCGACACTTGCGGCTTCAACTTGGACCAGAAATCCTGCATTGGGAGCTGTGGCTGCTTTAGCTGATAGCGAAGGTATGTATAAAGCATCTTTGGTTAGTAAAAAGGTTTTGCCGTCGCTAACTAGTTTTGTAGTATTTGCTTTCAAGTTTAGTGAGCTTCCGGTCAGGTTGAAAATCCTGACTGCGCCCGCTGCCTTGGTTCCCAACTCTTTTTTTCCTAAAGTATCTACACTTTGCGTTTCATCCAGTTTTGTCTCGTAAAATTCTGCCGGCAACTGCAGGGTTTGCGCTTGCGGAGACGCTGTTTGAGTTGAGGCTATAAGTTCCATTTGGCGTGTCAGATTTTCGGTTTTAGGAGTGATACTTATAGTAGCTTTCGGCAACACCACTGTAAGTAAAAATGCTAGGCCGGCGCAGATGATGGCTAAAACTAAAAGCCGCCATAACCACTTGTTCTTCCTACCGGGTAAAGTAGGTAAGTTGCCATTGGAGGGTTTGTGCGGTACCTCGTCAAAAATACTTTCCGAGACTTCCAAAGATGGTGTCTTGTAGGCTCTCGGTTTTGGCTCTGGTGATTTTGTGTGCTTGATTTCGATTGTTGAGCGAACCTTTTCTTCTGGTTTTTCAGGTGCTTCTTTTGGCGGAGTTTTTTTTGCAACAGTTGTGTGGACAGTTTTTGCCTTAACTTCTGGAACGACTGCTGATTTAAACTCTGGCTTTTTTGCTACTCGTATATCTGACAGCTTTTGTCCAACACTTCTTTTTGGTACATCTAAAACAGTAAAGCCAGCTTCGTGAGTAAACGCTTGACCTTTTTCGTCCATGGTCATGATCGCCGCCTGCTTTCCTAAAACCTCTAACTGCTTTTTTAAGAGTTTAAGATTTACAGAATCTGCAAACAGGTAAGATTTTCTCGGTAGCACTAAGACAAACCTATCTGCCGGATCCATAGCCAACCGCTCCGATATGATTTTATGATCGTCTTCTATATTGAGATAGATAGTCTTTGGCATATTTATCTATATTCTAGCACAAACTTGGACTTAGAAGCTATAACAATAACTATAACGATGACCAGAAGTGGGAAAGTATTTAAAATAGCGAATATTGCACGAATACACGAATAACACGAACCTGTCCTGAGCAAAGTCGAAGGATGTCACGAATGAAGAATAGCGAATGAAGAATTGCAGATTTTAGATTGAATACTGGACCTAGAATGGGCACCATTTTTTGAGACCCGAATGGTGCCCATTACAGAAGTTAAATGTCCCCCGCCTCGAGCGGAGTCCGCCTTCCCGTCTCGCAAGAGCTTCACCGAGGCAAGTGGTGGAAAAACTTAAAAGTCAAAACTCATAAGTCCCCGCCACAGGCGGGTCCGCCTTGGGCGGAAAAACTTCAACTGTAAACTTTGAACTTTTTGAAAATTTGATATTTGGATTTGTTTAGAGTTTAGATATTAGTATTTAGAGCTTCTGTTGATTTCCTCTGTCAACTGTTAAATGTCAAATGTCAATGGTCCCCGCCATAGGCGGATCCGCCTTTGGCGGAAAAGGTTAAATGTTGCGTGTTTCCCCTTTTTTCATTCTTTTCTCTATAGCTATAACCTTGCCGTGTTCAACCTCTGGCTGGTCAAATGGGTCTACTCCGCGAAGGCTCGCTCCATAAACTGTAAAACATAGCCAAAACCCTATCCAGCGACCTATATGACTAGCTTCCGTGCTAGGTAATTCTAAATGCACTGTTGGCAGGCCTTGTTTGACCACATACTCCAAGTTAGCTTGTGCTTCGTATCTTAAAACTTGATGCAAATCTTCGTTTTGAAAATCCGCTAGTCGGTGGTTTTTCACCCCTATACTATGTAAGTTGGGAGGGAAACTCACTCGAAGCCTCGGTGAGTCAGCGTAAACAGTGACGAACAGGGCTACCATATTTTTTGGTCCACCTAAAAGTCTTTGTAAGGTATGGTGCTGAACTTCCGGACCTTCGCAAAAAAGAAATGTCTGTCCAAAATTTTGCTTGCCGTAGCTTTCATGCGCAAGTTGCATCAGCAGATTTTGTGAAAATGCCAACTTCGAGCTATAAACTAACCCAAGTACATCCACGAACCCTTGAGCTTCTAAAATTTTCATCGCACCCGCCAGCTTCCAGGACAGGGATGGTTTTTTGAAGTTACGAAACGCTTCTTGTCCACCGCGTAGGTAGTTTTCCGCATCCAGCCCGCAAAGCATCATAGGCAGCAAAGTCACTTCAGTAAAACCGCTGTATCGTCCACCAATGGAGGGGTGGAGTAAGGTCGGCCAGCCCATTTTTTCCGCTATCTGCCAAAGTGGACTGCCAGCTTCACTGATCACAACTGCTTCATAGTCAAGAAATGCTGAAAGCGCTTCCAGCTGGGTTATGGTTTGGCCGGATTTGGATATAGCAACAACCAAGGTAGTTTCCGGATCAAGTTCGGCCTTAAGTTCTGCGATCCTACTAGGGTCAATTGTCCATAAAAAGTGAGCTTTTTTCTGCGCTTGATCTTTTAAGGCATGATATACAGCATAAAAAGTGGTGATGCTCCCACCGTGGCCTATAACTAGTATGTCGGTTTTGTTCTCGTAAAGTTTGACTAAACGACGCATACCCAAAAAGTCTGGCTCATAAGTCAAAAATGCAGGATCGCTTTTAGGAAGCTGATTCGTATCCGCCTCACTAAATTGGGGGATGTTGTATGTGTTAAGTTCCATTTTGTTTTAGAAGTAAACGGTCGATAGTCGTTAGTCGCGAGTCAAATAGTCGATAGTCAACTAGTCAATAGCCGCGAGTGAGTTCATTAGGGGCGAGCTTTAGCCGCCCTAAGCAGTAGTAGAAGTTGTAAGTAGTAAGTTGTAAAGGAAAACAGAAGATTAACGAGTTAAAGGGTTAACGAGTTATTTAAAGTTCTGTAAACCTTCTGTCATCCTGGCCGGAACATTAGCGCAATGGAGTGCCAGCCCTGAGCTAGCCGAAAGGGATCCCTCGACTTTGCTCGGGATGACAGGGAGTGACTCCCTCGGCGCGGGCAAACTGGGGACATTTAATGTCTGTAATGGGCACCATTCAAATCTTTAAAATGGTGCCCATTAAAAAAATTCCTGGGTGATTACGAGATTGAAGTTTTTATTGGTTTTAGCCGATCTTTGCGGGTTTATACTTTTTAACTATTATCACGTCCCAGCGCAAGGTAGGATCATCTATGTGTTTTCGGCATCTAACCTCTGGTTTTACTCCCCACTCTGTCCCATTTAGGTCTTTATTGTTGACTATGAACCAACCTCTGCCTTTAATATGGAAGAAATGTAGATCCCCAGCTGCTTTCTGTTTTTTAAAAGTTTCAATTTCTGTAGCAAATTGTAATTGCAGCGTTTGTAAAATTTGCTCCGACTCTATATGATATCCACTATAAATGTTTTCTGGATCAAACATGTATTCTACCCTATCACTCCTTTAATGCGGCGGATGCCGGCGGAGACGGCCTCCTCTTTTGCAATGCGGAACTTACCTATAACCCCAGTATGCTCAACATGCGGGCCGCCACAAAACTCTAAAGATACAACTTCATCAGTTTTAGGATCATATATAGTATACACCGAAACAGTGTTCGCGTACTTTTCGCCAAACAGACCTATAGCCCCTCGTTTTCTAGCTTCTTCAAGTGGGATAACTTCTCTTTTTACGGTTAAGTCGCGCTGTATCCAGGAATTGACCAGGTCCTCAACTTGCTTTTTTTCTTCATCGGTCATCTTTTGCGGATGAGTGAAGTCAAATCTAGTTCGCTCTTCTGTGATATTGCTACCTTTTTGCCATACTTCTTGGCCTAGTACTTTTCGCAAAGCTTTTTGCAGCAGGTGGGTTACAGTGTGGTAACGGATGACTATATCGGAGTGGTTTTTCAGTCCACCTTTAAAGTCCCCTGCGCTGGCTGTTCTAGACAGGTCTTGGTGTTTTTTAAACTCTGCCTTGAATTCTTCTTCATCTGGCTTAAGTCCTGCTTCCAAGGCCAAGTCGCGAGTCAGCTCCCACGGAAAACCATATGTTTGATACAAATTGAACGCGTCTGTGCCACTAATGACTGCACTATCTACTACTTTTACTGTGTCAACAACCTTGACTTTTAGTTCGGAGCCATTCGTAGATTGGGATGAATTCGTTGATTCGTTACGCAATAGTTTTTCAAACTCTTTAAGTCCTTTTTCCAAAGTTTTGCTGAATTTATCTTTCTCTTCGTTTATAGTATGCGATATTCGCTCAGCATTCTCCGCAAGTTCAGGGTATGCTGTTTTATAAGTCAGGATTACAGCCGCAACTGCGTTTGGCACCCAGTCTTGATTGACGCCAAGTTTTTTCATAGCTACCATACTCCGGCGCAAGAGCCTCCTTAAAACATACCCTCGGTCTTTATTGCTTGGTAACACTCCATCAAGCACTAAGAAAACGCTCGCCCGTATATGGTCAGCTACTATCCGCATCTGTCTTGTGATTTCATGTGTCTTGCCGTATTGCTGACCGGACACATCTTCTAGGTAAGAGATGACACTGTATAAAAGATCCACCTTAAACATATCCGGGTCGTCCAGTACTGCTGCTGCCATGCGCTCCAACCCGCCGCCAAAGTCCACATTTTGCTGTGCAAGCTTTTCAAAACCAGTGGGAGTTTTAACGTACTCCATAAAGACATTGTTGCCTATTTCCATGAATCTCCCACAGTCACAGTTAACATGACACACCTCGCCATACTCTGGCGTGTGTCTGGCTTGTCCTGAGCTTGTCAAAGGACCGAAATCCCAAAACATCTCTGTATCTGGACCGCCCGGTTCTCCGTCGGGCATATTTGCCGGAACACCAGACCTGCTCCACCAGTTTTTCTTTTCGTTATAGTAAAAAATCCGCGCTTCTTGCATCCCTAAACTTTCCGCGTTTTCTGCAATTTTTGCTTCTATGCCTATCTTTGAAAATAACCCCTGCCAGATCTTAGCTGACTCTTCGTCTTTAGGTATCCCCTGTTCAGGCAAGCCCTGAAAACAGGTAACAAAGATGCGCTTAGGGTCCAGTCCCAATTCTTCTGTTAGAAACCCGAACATCCAAGGGATTTGCTCTGCTTTAAAGTAGTCGCCAAGACTCCAGTTACCAAGCATCTCAAAAAATGTAGTGTGTCGGTTGTCGCCCACCTCTTCTATGTCTTGAGCACGGAAGCATTTTTGCGAATCCACCAGTCTCGTACCTAACTGGTGCGGTTGTCCAAGCAGGTAAGGAACCATAGGCTGCATACCGCTGCCGGTAAATAGAGTTGTAGCGTCATTTTCAGGCACCAAAGAAGACGATGGCAGTATCACATGCCCTCGTGACTTAAAATAATCCAGGTATTTTTGCCGTATTTCTGCTGTATTCATAAAAACAGTTTACAAGATTTATAGAAATATGTAAATCTCTACATAATACTTAAAATCAACTCCTATGGCTCTTAGTAGTTTGGATTGTAATCTTGGGACGCTTGTCAGGCACCACCAAACCGATACTCTTTGGGAAATTATTGAAACTTTTTCTCCTAGAAATCAAGTGGTTGAAAGAATTATCATAAAGCAAGTAAAGGGTTCATTAATAAAGGTAGTTGAATTTGATGATTTTAGATATTTTGAACCTACTTTTTCTGAGCACGTGGAGATAAGAAGAAAATTTAATGCGCAATGAATTTCCAAAACCCCTTTAGGCTAGATCCCGACCCCTCACCTAAATCCCAAGGACTCCCCTCTGGACTCTTAATAAGATGGGCACCATTTTTTTGACTTGAATGGTGCCCATCATGACCCGTACCCCATATACTAGACACATTGTCTCTTCCTGCTAGACTAATAAAAA
>CAYYEK010000029.1:0-11807 GCA_964470855.1 uncultured Candidatus Saccharibacteria bacterium | reverse complement strand
ACAAGTCATCCACCGACCCAACCACCAGTAAATTGGTTTCCTTGTGCAATGCTTGAACGCCTACGAAATTCTCCCGCCAATGATCCAACATGGGATGAGAAAAAGGTACCGCGTCTATGCCGTAAGAGCGCATGAGGGGATGTGCACTTCCTTGCGCGCGGTGAATATCAAACTCTTTTTTTAAAAGCGCGTCTACTGCTACATTCAAAGTGAACGCTGGCATGGAAGGTCGCTTCACCCCAAACCTTGCTTCCATATAAAAACACCTTGGGCACTCCATGAACATGTCTACCTTGCTACGGGAAACCTTAAAAGCCTCTTGACTTTGTGGGTCAAAAGTCCTAGCTTTGTAAGTTTTTTGAAAGTTAGGCGCCATGAAGCTTTATAGTGCACATAATCACAAACGAACTTGATCATTATACCACACCCCTCAAGGGCAATTTTAGGCCTAGTCTGGCCTCTTTTACAAACAGTAAAAACAAGAGTATGCTCTAGTTAGAGGAGGTCAACAGCTATGGCCATCTGCCATAAAAACCTCAAAAAAGCATAGTATTTTATCATTAAACAAGCCAAATATATGAAATACAAACTTCTTCTGTTTGTGGCGTTACTATTAGCCTTTGCAACGCTAGGCAGTCCGAGAAGGACACTGGCCTATACCCCGGTTTTGAACATCAGTTCAAGCGGGAACCAGATCACCCTTAACACCTCAAACGCCGACCGAAATATGCAAGTAGAGTTAAGCGTGGTCAACGCTGGCTCTACACTTCCTACCACCTTTACCAACAACTACTGGATCACTGACTACAACGGTAACTTTTCCACCACCATTGAAGCGCAAAGCTACGGTATCACTTACGGAGCGTCTTTATATGTAACTGTCGGCGGAGCGCAGTCCAACTGGCAAACCTATTCGGGCAGCTCTGGAGGAACACCGGGTCAACTAACACTTAGCCAAACCTCGCTTACTCTAAACCAAGGTCAGAGTAGCGCTCTTTACGCTTACTCCTCGTACGGTACAGTCTATCTGTCCAGCAACTCAAATTCCTCAGTGGCATCAGCCAGTATCTCCGGCAGTACCATAACTGTTTATGGGTCAACAACAGGCTCAACCACCATGCAGTTCTGCGCCCAAAGCGGATACTGGTGCGCGACACTATATGTCACAGTTACCGGAAGTAGCTCCGGGCAGCTAACTTTTTCAAACCAATACCCCAGCCTGTCCGTGGGACAAAGCCAGACCGTCACCGTGTACGGTACGCAGTACTACAACCAAAACTACTATGTGTCGCAAAATACCAACCAAAGCGCGCTTGACGCCAGTATCTCCGGCAACTCGCTATATCTGTACGGCAAAGCAAACGGCTCTGCAACTGTGACCGTTTGTCAGTCAATCGCAAGCAGCAACTGCGGCTATGTCTATGTCACTGTAGGTGGTGGGCAGTCTTCCGGCAATGTCTGGTTCTCACCCACCAACCCATCTCTTTATGTTGGCCAAAGCCTTGCCGTGTCCATCAATAGTAGCTCCTACCCGCTTTACGGCTCTCAAAGCTACTACCAGACTACTTACTATGTCTCTTCCAACAGCAACTCAGATGTCGCCACTGCTAGTATCAACGGCACTGTGTTGAACCTATATGGCAACAAAGCAGGGACTACTACGATCCGCGTTTGTCACAGCTCGCTTTCCTACTGTGGCGATCTGTATGTGACTGTTCAAGGCAGTGGATACGGGCAACAAAACATCACTTTTTCCAATGCCAACCCCAGACTGAGCCTTGGCGAAACGCAAGATATAACCATCTATAGTCAAAATAACGCCTGGAGCAATACCTGGAATTATAACTGGAACTCAAATTGGAACTACAACCAAAACAACAACTACTACATCCAAAACAATTCCAACATCATGGCTGTATCAGCCAGCATCTATCAGGATAAGCTTAAGATCCAAGCCCAGCAACAAGGCAATGCCAACATCACAGTTTGCCAGTTCAATACCAACAACTGCGGTATAGTGTATGTAACTGTAACTGGTTTCAGCGGAGGAAGCAGTTATTATCAAAATGGCCAGCTCATCAACGACAATGGAACTATCTACATTGTTTACAAAAACACAAAAACCCCATTTGCTAACGCACAAAGTTTTCTCGGTTTTGGCTTCAAGTTTGAACATGCGGACAGCAACCAAGCTTGGAACATGGTCAACTCCGGTTACGTCATCAATACTTCAAACGCGAGCCACCCGTGGGGCAGCTGGATTGTACGTGGGAGCACAGTGTACTTTGTCCATGAACAAGGTCTGATCCCCATCCCTTCTTGGGATATGTTCCTGAACAATGGCGGCCAAGAAAGACTCTTGGTCCAAGCTAACAACTGGGATATGCAACGCCCCCAACTCAGCCTTATGGCCTACAATGACTCAAGGCTAAGGTAGGTTTTGGCCAAATAAAAAATAGGCGTCTTAAAATAAATCACCGCTTTTCAAAAACGGTGGTTTATTTTCTAAGCAGTTGCTCAAATTCTGGTTTTGTAAGATTTACAAGGCCAGAGTCCCTACCCAAAGGAGAACTGGTCAGCTCCTCTCCCATCCAAGCTTCTGGTGTATACTTTTCCGCCTCTTCAACGCTTACAAACTCCACTTCCGCCCTTACTAGCCCCTCGTACTCTTCATGGTATATTTTTATGGTAATCTGAGGGCTTTCTGAAAACTTATAGCTATCCCGTACTATCCTCTGCTTGGCTTTAGCTTTTAAACGCTCAAACTCTTCACGGCTGATAGACTTTTTTTCTTTTTTACTTGATAAGTCGCCAAGCTTTTCTTTTCTCTCCCATTCGTACTCTTGTCCTTTAAGCTGTATCCGCTCTTCTATGCCATCTTGCAAATAAAGGATATATCGCTCATACCTAACTGGCTCCAAACCTGTTAAGTCAGGCATGGACTTTACCAAAAATTTTCGTTCAATTTCTTGCTCCATAAATGTCTAACCAACTGCCACACCCAACTGTTCTAAACTCGATACAAAATCAGGGAAGTCTTTATACAGCTCTGCTGTGATCCCCACATTCACACAGGTTAGTTTCTAGCGAGCCTCTCCACGGCCTCTACCGCATCTGGTAGGTCTGTACAGGATTCTACATTATCCACTGGTCCCGAAAAGTGCTTAAAATTATGCTTAACTATAAGCTCTGTCCCAAGTTTCTCTTTTAGTATATCCCCATACTTAATAGGCACATAAGGGTCGTCGTCCGAGTGGATGGCTACAAAACCTTTTGAAGATTCTTTGATCTTGCCAAAGTTTATATCTGTAGTAAAAAAGTTTTTTAGCTCTTCAAAACCCAAGTTTTCTGTAAAGCCAGCCACTAACACCGCTCCACCCACCTTTTTCCCTTCGGGTAGAGACTCTAGGTAGCGCATGATTGTTATGCAACCCACGCTATGCCCAACTAAAAACACTTCTTCGACCGAATCACCCGCAGCTTCACGCAGTACAGGTAGCCACTTTTCTAGATTCGGCGCCTCAGTTTCAGGAAAAGCAGGTACAACAACTTCAAAACCTTTTTCTTCTAGCTGACTTTTTACTTTCGGGTACCAACAATACTCTGGATACCCATCCCAACAGTGAACAATAACCACTTTTTTCATAGACAATAACTTAATAAAAAGGTTGCAGCTTTTTACCTAATCTCTCCAAAAGCTCCAAATGCAGCTCGGTCATAAAAGAATTCCATGTCATGTAAGGATGTTTAAACTCTTTTATTGTGGGCACTATCTCTTGGGGCTCTTTCCCTACTAGCACCTTGTAACGCAAAACTGTTACTTCCGCAGGAGTCATAAGGTCCAAAATATCAGGAGTTATTTTATCTACCGCCTTGGCAAACTTTGCGCTTTTGCTTACTTTATTTTCCACGTCTAGATAAATCTCGTGGTAACTCTCGTCCAAAAGCTCCAGCCCTGCTTGCACTTCCTTCTCCAAGCCACTATTGTCTTTTGTAAATTCGATCTCATCGCCCACCCTTAGCTCGCCTATGTCGTGTATGGCCAGCATGACCAAAGACCTACCTAAATCCACCTCTGTGTCGTGAATGTGCGGATAAATTGCAGTAGCAACCACAGGTAAGCTTCCACTGTGTTCAAGCAAAGGTTCTCGAACTAGCAAGTCGTTTACATCGTATTGATAATCCTTAACCAAGGACTTTACTTTCTCTAAGTAATAAGGCTGTGTACTTTTCCGATGCTCCTCCGAGTAACCTTTATATAAGTATATAATCTGATCAAGTACCTCGCCAGCTAATACTGCCATAAACAAATATTTATTTTCTAAAAACTTTTATATCAATACTCCAATACTATATAGCAATGTAGTATTGCATGAGTTAGCGGCGAGCAGCAGAGACTAAAGGCTTTACCTGATCTATAGGTATGGAAAAACTTATACTCGACGCGCCCATCACTGTTGCGACATTGACCCCTACGACTCTACCATTGAGATCCACCAAGGGACCACCAGAATTACCAGGGTTTATAGCAGCATCTGTTTGGATCACACCAGAAAGCTGTTCACCACCAGCACGGATATTACGATCTAATCCCGAGATAATACCTACTGAAACTGAATTATTATACTCTGCCAAAGCATTACCTATGGCTATGACAGTTTGACCAAGCTTCAACTCCGAAGAGCTACCCAGCGCAACAGAAGGAAAACCAGAACCAGAGATCTTAACTATAGCCAAGTCAGTGGCCGCGTCTTTGTAGATGACACTTGCCTCTTTCTGCTCACCAGTGGACAAGAGTGCTGTGTAAGTGGCTGTTTGATCTGCCACCACATGGCGGTTGGTCACTATGTAGCCATCCGCAGAAACCAAAAAGCCTGTACCCCCGCCAACCTTTTGACGCACCGTACCTTTTTGCTGATACCGCGGAATACGAAAACCAAAATCTTTAAAAAACGGATCATTACCAAATGGGTTCTCATATACCACCTCAAGCTGAGGCACATCTTTAGATATAACTATGGATACCACAGCTGGAGCGACTTTCTCCACTGCCCTAGTTAAAAGCTCGTCTTGCGACGCGGCTACAACTGCCTGCCTCTTCTCCACTTCCTCGGCTGGCAATCCAGCAGCTTGTTGCTCTGATGTTGTGGCTTGGGCAAGCACCTGAGCCCCGGGTTTTGGCCTGAAAGCCAGCTCCAACCTTAAACTTTGCAACTGCCCTGCGGTTTCACTTCTGACCAGCAGATAAGTGGAAGCATTAGAAGCTATAACAAAAGTGGCCAATATAAGCACCCAAAAATACTTAGTAAACATAAGGACTTAAAGATGAGTAGGTTTAAAATTTAACTTAAACATTTTACCAAACTTGCCAAAAATCTACAATTTCCAGTATAATCCTCATTAGCTTACAGTTGTTTGCTTACTAGTTTTAGTTTAAAATCTAATTTAGGGATGTTGGCAGATTGGTATTTGTTTCCACCTTCGCCCCTCTTGGGGCTTCGGCGGACAAGCAGGATTTAGTATTTAGAATTTGGAATTTGTTTCGAATTTGGTGCTTAGAGTTTAGAATTTAACACATTGGGGTGTAGCCAAGTGGTAAGGCAACGGGTTCTGGTCCCGTCATGCGAAGGTTCGAATCCTTCCACCCCAGCCACGAAAAATGACTTCGTCATCTCGTGGCAGGCCACTACACCCTCGCAGGTTAATGGTTTGCCAAGAGAAATTGAGGAAGTCATTTTTCGTGAGCCCCGAGATGAGCGTAGCGAGTTTTTCGGGGCCTTAGACTATAATGTACTTATGCACTATGTTTACCTTCTTGAGTGTCAGCAAGATAAATCGTGGTACATAGGTCAAACGGATGACCCGATTGTCCCCCTCCAGCACGGCATAGAAGTGGCACAAAGGCTGCCCAAAGCGTATTTCCACACCTTTAAATCTCGCGGCCACTTCTTTCAGCCAATCTTTCCCGAACTACTGAAAAACATTAAGCAGCCATGAGGCTGCTTTTTTTACTACACTTTCCCGGATTCAATATTCCAGATTCTAATTTCCAGTTTCAATATTCAAAATTCCAAATTCTAGATTCCAAATTCTAGATTCTAAATGCACCTACTTCTCCCCAAACGCCCAGGCCTTTCCCTCGTCTAGGTCTGAAAAGGAGCAGATATTATCCCTGCCCGCCAGTTCTGCTACTATAGTCATCATCAACTTAACCTCCGGCTTTTTAACTATGAGTGCTGTGCGGTAAATGTGCGGTTTGTTGAGTTTCTGAAATTCAACCAGTTCAGACACTACTTCCTGATCTTTAGCCTGTTCTACCCCAGTAATGTCAAATACACACGATATGGGCTTACCACAACTCATATGCATATCCGCAATTTTTTGTCTTGCTGCGGCCGTAAACTCAGACAGCCTATCCAAGGTCAGCTGACTGATCCCCCCTCTCACGCTTAAATACAACCTATCCGGCGCAAGATCCTCTAGTTCAAACTCAAACTCATTCATAGATACATTATACCGCATTTTTATCTATCAGCCTACTGCAAAAATATGGTATAATAAAAGGAGTTAAACAACTTGTGAAAAGAATATTAATTTTAGAAACAAAATGAATAAAAAAATAGCCATCGGCATCTTGATTGGCCTACTCATCTTGGCAGGTCTACTAATCTTCATTTGGATGATGGGCTCACGTGCAATTAACCAAGAAAGTGGAAGGTCTACATCCAATGCACTTTTTGGGGACAGAATTGGAAATCCCGATACGTGGGTTATGAACTACAGCGAAGGCATGCCTTTTGCTTTTAAGGCTCCTAAAAACTGGTATATCTTGCCTGGTGGCACATCGGCTGAGTTCATACTCAGCAACAGCGACGACCCGAAAAACAGTCAAGCCGTTTTAGTTGAAGTCCAGTCCAAACTTGACAAACCATCCGGCAGCAGCACTATCTCGTACATCACACAAAACTTGCTTGATAAAAATTCTACAGGCAAAACTTATGGCCAGACCGAAGCCGGCTTAAACATCTACAAATTCCAAAACATAAAAAAAGACGACACTACAGCCACAGCCTACGCCGTGGACCTTTCTACTTCAACCTTCACGCTTTGGATAAACGAATCGGGCAACGATACCAAAACCACAGAGGAGATCGTCCAGTCTATATTTATCCCGGAGCAAGCAAAAACATCCAGCGAGACTTCGCCTTTTGCTTTTGAACCTATAGCAGCTGAAGCAGCCATGACCTGCACCTCGGTAAATTTCCTAAACAATACCGCGACTACCATTAAGCCGCCATACGAAGACGGATCTTGCAACGGTGTTTATTCTTGTGATCCTACAGCTACCAGCGGCACCACCACAACAGGGTATGGATCGTATAAAACTTGCACCAACCCTGTAACGGGCAGATCCATGCCGGCTGGATACAGTTGTAAAGTCGGCAGCGCTCTTGACGGAGTGGGAAACTACCAAGGACGATATCTTTCCAACGCCATGATAGACTGTGCTCGCCAAGACGCCCCTCCCGGACCTGACCCAAGAGGTGGTGGGCCAGTACTGCTTTCATCTAGAGGTGGCGCTGTTATGGCAAATGGATGCTGGACTGTTCTGGACTACAGAGGTACAACCTCTGGTTACGCAAAAGTGGCAGGTACCGCCTGTGGTGTAGATCCGAGTCAAAACTTAGACCGATGTTTCCTTGACTGTGGCAACAGAAAGCCTCTAGATCCTGGCCTCCCAATTGGCACCAACCTCTATAGCATCCCCAAAGAGCAACGAACAGGTACGTGTCTACTTTACGGAGCAAGCAACCAAGACTGCCAGATCAGGGCATATACAGGAGGTAGCAACACTGGAACTTCAGAATCACAATACAACGAAGGGTCTACAACAAACACCAATACTAACTCAAGTGGCTCATCTTCTGGCAATACCCAAAATAACAACACCAACACCTCTTCAACTGGCAACTGTAAAGCACCAAGCGCCCCTTCCCAACCCAGTAACAACCCACTCTTCCAGCCCAGCGGGTGTGTGGAGTTATCAAAGTCCACTAGGAAAGTGGATGGTTGGGCATACAATCCTGACACGCCTGGAAAAGCGCTAAAGATCCGAGCTTACTATCAAAAACCGGGCCAGACTGCAATGAATTTTATAGGCGAATACGCAGCCAATACACCAAACGCTGACTTTAACAGAGCTCCTTTTTCTAACATTGAAGGTGGTACCAATCACGGCTTTGAGTTTACCCTACCAAGCGCGGTACAAAGTGGTGACACCGTCATCGTCTACGCTGTCAACAACATTGATCCAGTCAATGGCTGGAATGTACTAATCGGAAAAAGATTGGAATTTTAAAAATCTAATCCATATTCATGTATCATCATTTTTCTTCCAGTAAAATTATTGTTACTTTAGCATTCTGTATACTTGTTCTGTTTTCTACCGTTCCTATAACGTCTGCTCAAACCAACCAGTGCCAGGTTCAACTTATCCCTCCTGACTCATCTAGTGTTACTCTTGGAAAAGACTTTCAAGTCAATGTTTCGGCGCTTAATTGCCAAAATCAAAAAATTATAATTCTACTTAAAGACAAAGGTAATGCAAGCAAACCAGCAGTGCAAATTGACACCTTCAAGCCATCGCAAGCATCTGAAAGTAGGGTTATCTCAAAGAGTATCATATCCAGCTCCGAATACGAATTTATTGCAAGCATCGCGAGTCAGAACGGCACCTTAACCCAAGTTGGAATAAGCGAGGTTTTAGAACTTAAAAAACCATCGCAACCTGCCGGAAACACTGGAACACCCCCTCCTCCAGCCTCAAGCCAAGGCAATCAAACAAACCCACAAGGCAATCAAAGTAACGGCAACACCACCGCACCCACTGTAGAGCAGACCGATCCCAACGCTGTGGTCGGGACCTTCAGCCCCCCTACTAGATTCACCAGCATCGGCGGATTAGTGGTAGGCATAGTCAACTTTGCCCTTGGACTTATAGGTGCTTTGGCTGTGTTATTCATCATTATCGGCGGGGTCAGGATGGTAACCTCTGCGGGCAACGAAACTAGTATCAAAGCTGGTAAGAGAACCTTAACTTGGGCCATCATCGGCCTTGGTGTTGCTATGCTGGCTTACACAGTCATCACCGCCTTAGAAACCTTACTTGGCAGACGCTAGAGTAGCCACACCCTCTTTAAACACTAAACCCAAAGAGCAGCCCTTAACAAGGGCTGCTCTTTTTTTCAAAACTAAGACAGTACAGTGCCGACGAAATCTTTCCCACAAAGTAAATTGTGCAAGTTACGCAAATCTTTTCCATCCACCACAATAGCCCCCACGCCCTGTCTTTGACAGTACCTTGCTGCCACTGGATCTACTGGTGAGGAAAAGCCCGGACTCCACTTGCCTGGAATAAGCTTCCTATAATCCTTCCAAAAAAGCCGCTCAAATGCTTTGGCATTTTTGTGCTTGCTTGGATCTTTATCATACACAAAGGCCGGCTTTCCCGCTATAACAGCATACCCAGCACCAAGACGATCCGCTAGCACGCAGGCGATGTAGTCTGTGCTCCAGCCCGGACGCCAACCTGATGCAACAGTAACCGGATAACGCAGACGACCAATTTTCTGTTGACTATCTATAACTACGGGGTCAGCCACATCTTCAAAAATCGTGCGCAGAAGTTGTGCGTTACTACGAGTTGCGTGGATCCCTAACCAATCTTTATCTGTATTTGTAATCTTACTCCGAACCGCTAAAGCCGCGTGTTGGTACATCCGTGCCAGATGCCCTCCCCCGCTAACCAACACAAATTTCCGGCCGCTTTTTACATGACCGCGGATAAAGGTGTTGAATTTTTTTAAAAATACGCTATTTATGCCATCTGGGAACATTATGCTGCCTCCCAAAGCCACCACCACAACTCTTCCAAGCTCTAGTTTGTGCATAGAACAAAAGTAAACTTACACTCTCGTGTAAGCAGTATTTAATTTAAAGCCTATTAAAAATATGAACTTACTTACTTTATATACCCCATCAAAATCTGCCAGGTAAAATACCCATAAAATACTGTGATGAGTCCAAGCAAAACATTGACCGGCCACATGGGGCGCAAAACCTTAGGCAAACGAAAATTGTTCAGATACATCAAAAACGGAGTGTAGATAAACATAGTAAGCCCGCCCAGCACACCTGACAGCACTAGCCACGGCAAAGGTTGTCTTAAAGGCAGAAGTACCGCGCCAAACACTACCACTAAAATTAAAGTTGCATAGTATAACGAATGGGCCGAGAAACTACCCAAACCACTAAACACAACCTGCAGCTTGCCGTACTTGGCATTGGTGGATACTATATCCGACACCATGCGCGAAACCGCATCTATGACCGTCCACATGACTGAAAACAGCATGAGGAAAGCCATAAACAAGTATAGCTTTGCCCCAACCCAACCCCACTGCTCGGAAAAAATCCTGGCCTGACTCACTGCCACAGCAGTCCCTTCAGGCAGTATCCCCTGCGGCTTTAGCACTGCATATGCGTTGACAGATAGTAAAAATAAAGTGAAAAACCCTAGCACTCCAAAGATCACCACTTGGTCAACCTTCACATACCGCATCCAGTCACGAAACTTTTTAAGCTCTTGAGGGTTTGTAACATCAACCTCAGCGCCGATCGGGTCAAGCGCTTGAGGCTTTCCGGTTATGGGATTGGTGATGTTTTCTGCATAAGCCCCCATCCCGAAATCTTTATCCCTGTACCACAAAGAGACGCACAGGTTTAGCATCCCGCCAGCACCAGCAAACACTATAGCACCCAACAGCGTATTTATGTTGACCTCAACGGGGATCCTACCCGGGATAAGTCCGCGTAAAGCTTCCCCAACCACCTCCCAAGACAAATTAAAAAATGATATAGCAACTAAGAGTACAAAAAATAGCGGTACAGTCACCTTCAACACCCCTTCCAGCACCCTATACGCCACCCTGCCTGACAAAGTAAGCAAGATAACCAACAACAAACTCGCCCACGCCCAGTAAGTCACTCTGCCGAAACCGGTTAGATTTTGCAGGATAGTCCCTAGAGCAGAAGCCCAACCCGGCCAGATATACAAAACTAAAGCAGCAGGAAACCAAAATAAAGGTGAATATTTTAAAGCTCGAGCGCTTTGGGTAAAAAAGCTTTCCCCAGTCGCCACTTCTCCACGCGCAACTTCATGATTTATCACGACTTGGGCCAGCAATCCCAACAGCGCAAGCCAGAGTAGCCCTAGCCCGTGCTTTACAGACAAATGTGGCCATAAAACTAACTCCCCGGTCCCCATAGCTAGGCCCATTATGACCACACCCACGCCTAAAGCTTTTTTCCAAGAAGGAGCAACAGGCAAAGATTTTGTAGGTAACTTCGGAAATTCCATAGATTTTACATTTTTTCTAACTCCTTAAGATCTCGGTCGTGAAAATAGATCAAAAATACTCCAAGCAACACGCCAAACAAAGCTGTGCCCACATGCCCGCCGGAGAAAAATTTTTCATCTACTATGTCTAGCAGATACCAAACCCCTCTCCAGATCAGCACTATGCCGATCACAGTGTTGAGATTTTTTGCAAAATACTTAATTATGGAAACCTGCTTCATATCTTTTTTTATTTACGCTCACCAGCTTTAAGTTTTTTATTCTCTTCCATGATACCTACTACTCTTACTACTTTACAACTTACTAGAACCTATCCGAAAAATATTTTACTCCTATCCGTCATCCTGAACTTGCCTGCCCGCCGAAGCTTTGTGCGTAGGAGGGATTC